>CALMMY010000332.1 GCA_937868695.1 uncultured Comamonadaceae bacterium | reverse complement strand
GCAACTTCCGTGAAATGAACACCTGGTTCAACGCGCTGATGGCCGACTCGTTTGCCTGACGGGCGGGCAGGCCTGCTGCGCTCAGCATGCCTTGTGCGGCCCCAGGAATTTGTCGCCATTGAAATGGATCATGTGCTCGGGCGCATCGGCCAGCCAGACCTCGGTTTCCCAGGCGATGTCTTTGGCAAATTTCCGGTAGGTGTCCCTGTCGGGAAAGGCCGTAACAAAAATCAGGTCTGCCGTGCAGTCGGCAGCCGCGTCCAGCAAGGCACGTCTGCGCAACTCGGTGATGGGGTTGGCCGTGGTCACGGCCTCAATCAGATACAGCCAATTTTTGGAGGCCGAATAGGCGATCACATCGGGCAGCTTGTCGTGGGCCAGCTCAAAAAACCGGATGCGTTCAAGTGCTTCCTTGTCCACAAACAGGTTTTTCTGGGTGGTATCCCCCACGTACAACACCGCGCAGCCGTGCCCGTAGATGGGTAAAAACGATTCAATGATCTGCTTTTGCAGCGCGTTGTGGCCACCCGCACTCAGGGTCAACGTCAAACCAGGCCGGATGCTCACCGGCACACGCGCCAGATCACGATGGCGGTTCAGTTCCTCGGCCAAGGTGGTGCGACCCTGCAAAAACGCGGCCACAGCCTGCGCCCAGCCTGGGGTGCCAAATTGCCGGATGGCCTGGGCTGCCAATGGGTTGATGGCAAACCCACGGGTGCCATCGTTGGTGTTGGCATTCGGGTTTTTGGCGCTGTTGAGCACGATGTGCGCCGCCACCGGCAACACCAGGTCTTTGCGGCGAATGTCGTCGTAGGAGCCAGAGGAAATGTTTTCGCCCCAATGCGCATTCATGTGCGCAATGATCTGGCGCGACTGCAACTGGTGCGCGTCAAGGTTGTCTTTGGCTTCCCGCCACGGCATGCCTGGTCGCAAACCGGCCACCGACAAGAACACCTTGGCCATTTTCTCTTTGCGCCGTGCGGTCAGACCAGTCATCGGAACGCCCAGTGCGGCCAAGATTTCCAGAGCTTCTTGAATGTGTGTTTCCATGCTGTGCCTTGGCGCAAATGTCAGTCAGTCCGCCAGCAGTGAAAGCTGGGTGGGAATTTTTCGGCGCTGGACGGCCTGGGCATCCAACTGGCCTGGATTGTCCAAATGCGCCCGGAAGCACCGTGCAATCTCGTAAGCCATGAGCGGGGGCACTGCATTGCCAATTTGCTTGTATTGGCTGGCTTCGGAGCCCTGAAATTCAAACCAGTCCGGAAAGCTTTGCAGCCGGGCACCTTCGCGCACCGTCAGACGACGGCGGCGGCCATCGGGCAGCACCACGCGGTGCATGTCACCCGTGGCACCGGCCAGGTTGCGGCAGGTGACGGTGCGGGCCGGGCGATCCAGATGCAAATCTCGGGGCGTGATGCACTTGGAGGCTTTTTCGTAGTTGGCCACATAGGCATCCATGCTGGCGGTCAAAAACTTGGCATCGGCATCCAGCAGGTGAATCAGGTCGCCCACGGCCTCGCCTGCGGTGACCCTGTGGGGCTGCACGGGTGGAAACTCAAAATCCCCCCGGTGCCCGACCACGATCATCCGCTCCCGGTTCTGTGGCACGCCGTGCTCCACCGCCCGCAGCAGCCGGTACTCGACAACGTAGTGCATGGCCTGTAGCTCGGCCAAGATGGCATCGAGGTAAGGCTTGTTGCGGTACATCAGGCCACGGACGTTTTCAAACATCCAGATGTCGGGCTGGGCCTGCTCGACCGCAGCGATGAAGGCCGGAAACCCGTCGCGGGCATCGCGGATGCCTTTTTGCTGCCCACCCACACTGAATGGCTGGCAAGGCGGCCCGCCAATGACCACCTGTGCGCGGGGAAAGGCATAGCCCGGCTCCAGCTTGGCCTGGATGCAGTCCCCGCCCAGGTTGGCCCGGTAGGTGGCGCAGCAGTCAGCATCCATTTCAAAACCCAGCGTCTCGAAACCGCAGGCCTCGAACCCCAATGCCAGCCCGCCACACCCGGCAAACAAGTCCAGCACCAAAGGCGCACGGCGGGGGGATGGCTTGAGAAGCGTGTTGATGGTCTGGACGTAATTCATGCCGGGGTTCACCGCAAAAAGCCCAGGCTGAACACCTGGGGTTGGAGCTTGTCGGTCAGGGT
>CALMMY010000331.1 GCA_937868695.1 uncultured Comamonadaceae bacterium | reverse complement strand
GGCTCACCCCTTGGCTGGGCGCAGAGTGCAGCAATGGCTCCCTGTGTTGTCTTTTTTGCCTGTTTGCGCTTATAGAGCATGCATCACATGCTCTCAAAATTAAAGTTTTTGAGTCTGCTGTTTACAGTGTCTTGAACACTTCGGCGGCTGCGTCTACCGTGGCCTGCACATCGGCCTCGGTGTGGGCGGCGCTCATGAAGCTGGCTTCGTACAGTGCAGGGGCGAAATACACGCCGCGCTCCAGCATGCCGTGGAAGAAAGCATTGAAGCGGGCGTTGCTGGTGGTCATGACCGTGGCGTAGTTCTGCGGCAGCTTGTCCATCAGGAAAAAGCCGAACATGCCGCCCTGGCTGTCGGTGCAGAACGGCACACCGGCTGCATCGGCAGCAACTTGCAGGCCGCTGGTGAGCTGGCGGGTGCGCTGGCTGAGGGCTTCATGGAAGCCGGGCTTCTGGATTTCTTTCAGTGTGGCCAGGCCACAGGCGGTGGCCACGGGGTTGCCGCTGAGGGTGCCTGCCTGGTACACGCCACCCAGCGGAGCCAGCTGCTCCATCACCGCGCGTTTGCCACCGAAGGCCGCCAGCGGCATGCCGCCGCCGATCACCTTGCCCATCACGGTCATGTCGGGCTCGAAACCCGGAATCAGGCTGGCATACACGCTCTGGGCACTGCCCAGTGCCACCCGGAAGCCGGTCATCACTTCGTCAAAGGCCAGCAGTGCGCCGTGCTGCGTACACAGCTCGCGGCAGCGGGCCATGAAGGGCACCGATGCACGCACAAAGTTCATGTTGCCCGCAATCGGCTCGATCATCAGGCAGGCAATGTCGGGGCCGTGCTCGGCAAAGGCGGCTTCAAGCTGCTCGATGTTGTTGTACTCCAGCACCAGCGTGTGCTGCACCACTTCGGGGGGGACACCGGCGCTGGTGGGGTTGCCAAAGGTGGCCAGGCCCGATCCGGCCTTGACCAGCAGGGCATCGGCATGGCCGTGGTAGCAGCCTTCGAACTTGATGATCTTTTTGCGCCCCGTGGCCCCGCGTGCCAGGCGGATGGTGCTCATGCCAGCTTCGGTGCCGGAGCTGACCAGCCGCACCATGTCCAGGCTGGGAACGAGCTTGATGATTTCTTCGGCCAGTTCCACTTCGCGCTCGGTGGGTGCGCCGAAGCTGAAGCCTTCGAGCAGTGCTTTCTGCACGGCTTCCACGACCGCCGGGTGACCGTGGCCCAGGATCATGGGGCCCCAGGAGCCGATGTAATCGATATACCGCTTGCCATTGGCATCCCAGAAGTACGCGCCTTGCGCACGCTGCACAAAGCGGGGCGTGCCGCCCACAGCCTTGAAAGCGCGGACAGGCGAGTTCACGCCGCCGGGAATCAGGGCTTTGGCACGGTCAAAGAGTTGCTGGTTGCGATCGGTTGTGGACATGTTGAAGAAGGGCTGAATGTTCAATGGGTGGGTATCCGGGTGGACTGCGCAGCGGATGTTCAGTGCCGTGTGTTGTCCAGCGGGAAATCAAAAGTGGTCATGGCATCGCCGGTGGTGTCGCCGTCGGCTTCCTCGTCATCGTCATGGGCCCAGAACATGCGGTCGGGCACGGCATGGCCCATGCCTGGCTGAAAACCGGCATCCAGGCACTGGTCGAGGTAGGTCAGGCTTTCGGCCACAGCGGTTTGCAGGTCTGACCCGGCAGCCAGCAGCGAGGCCAGCGCCGCACTCAGGGTATCGCCCGCGCCAGTGAAGGTGGCCTCGAAGCGTTCGTAGCGGGCAGTGGCCAGCACGGTTTCGGGCGTGGCCAGGTGGCTTTCCAGAAACTGGTCGGCGGCGTTGAAGCCGGTTACCAATGTGTAGGACGCACCATGCTCTGCCGCAGCGCGGGCCACATCGCGCGGGCCGGGGGGGCGGTCGGCCTCCCAGTCGGGCAGCAGCCAACGGCACAGGCTGCTGTGGTTGCCGACCAGCACCGTGGTCTGGGGCAGCAGCAGCTCGGTCATCGCATCCAGATAGGTGTCCATCGACAATTCATCCCACCAGGAGAGATCGGCCAGGTAGGTGATCAGGGGCACTTCAGGGTAGTCGCTGGCAATTTCTGCCACGCGGCTGATGTTGTCTGGGCTGCCCAGAAAACCGACCTTGAAAGCGGAAACGGTCATGTCTTCCAGGGCGCAGCGGGCCTGCTCGTCCACCGCATCCTCATCAAACGCGATGTGGTCGCGTATCTCGGAGGTGTCGCGGATGTAGGTGCCTGTGACCACTGGCAGCGCATAGGCCGATGCCGATGCAATGGTGGCAATGTCGGCTGACAGCCCGCCAGCGCCGCTGGGGTCATTGGCGTTGAAGGCCATGACGCAGGGCAATGAGGTCGGTTCCTCGGTATCAAGGTGGGCTGTGGTGGGTGGGATTTGCGTCATGCGTCGAACCGGGTGAGTGCGGAAAGGCAGCGGCCCAGTTGTTGGGGTGCCACAGAACGGTGGGTCACCTCACGGTTTTGTGGTTGAAGCTGTGGCTACAATGAACCTCATTCTAAGACCAATCAATGCGCTGGACATGACCGACAACAAGACTTGGATGTGCCTCATTTGTGGATGGATTTACGATGAATCAGTCGGGGCACCTGACGAGGGCATCCCTCCTGGAACCCGCTGGCCCGATGTCCCCATGAACTGGGTGTGTCCGGAGTGCGGGGCGCGCAAAGAAGATTTTGAAATGGTTCAGCTTTGAACGCGCTGGGCTTTCGCGGTATGCTGGTTGCGTTGAGTCTGTCATGTCTGTTCTACCATCCTGTGCAAGAGGTCAACCATCGTGAGTGCTAAACCCCTGAAGATACTGGTGGTGGATGACAGCAACACCATCCGCCGCAGTGCCGAAATTTTTCTCAAGCAAGGCGGTCATGAAGTACTGCTGGCTGAGGATGGGTTCGATGCGCTGGCCAAAATCAATGACTACAGCCCCAATCTGGTTTTTTGCGACATCCTGATGCCTCGGCTGGACGGATACCAGACCTGTGCCATCATCAAGCGCAACGTGAAGTTTGCAGATACGCCGGTGGTGATGCTGTCGTCAAAAGATGGTGTGTTCGATAAAGCCCGTGGCCGGATGGTGGGCTCGCAAGACTATCTGACCAAACCGTTTACCAAAGATCAATTGTTGCAGGCTGTTCTTCAGCACAGTCTTTCTTCTGCCCAAGGTGCATGATGCCAATCAAAAAAGTCCTGATCGTTGATGACTCAAAAACAGAGTTGATGGTGTTGTCTGACTTGCTTCACCGTCATGGTTACGAGGTACACACTGCTGATTGCGCGGAAGAAGCGTTCAAACGCCTTGCCGAGCGCAAGCCCGATCTGATTCTCATGGATGTGGTGATGCCTGGCCAAAACGGATTCCAGCTGACCCGTGCCATTTCCCGCGATCCCTTGTACGCCGATGTGCCCATCATCATGTGTACCAGCAAAAACCAGGAAACCGACCGTGTATGGGGTATTCGCCAAGGTGCCCGTGATTACGTCACCAAGCCGGTTGATGGCAAAGAGTTGCTTGCCAAAATCGAGGCGTTGGGCTGACCGGCCCTGGATCATTCATGGCCAACAATCAGCGTCAATCCCTGCGTGCCTTGCAGGAGCGCCTTGCGGTCAGATTGGCCGATGCCAAAAAATCGGGTGCCGAGGCTGCTTGGCTGGCTGTTGAGGCTGGCGGGCAGCGGTATTTGCTGCCGCTGGTTCATTCCGGTGAAATTTTCCCGTTGCCCGTTATCCAGTCGGTGCCTTACACCCGCAGCTGGTTCTTGGGTGTGTCAGCTCTCCGGGGTGGTCTGATGGCTGTGGTCGATCTGGCTGGGTTACTCAGCTCAGGGGCCAGCAAAAAAGCTTTGCGAACCACGGGGGAGACCAAATTGATTGCGCTCAATGCCGCGTTGGGGCTGAATGCGGCATTGCTGGTCGATAGACTGGTGGGGCTGCGCAGCGCGAGTGCTTTTGCGGGGGCGCTCCCCAGTGCTGCCGGTACCTTGCCTGTGCTGTCCCAGCAGCTGACCGACCTGGACGGTGTGCAATGGCAAGAGTTGAGTTTACAAGCGTTGGTTGAATGGCCTGATTTTTTAAGCGTTGTGGCCTGATGGCTGCGGTGTGTCCGATACGGAAGGTGCTACATGTCGATACTTGATCGTTTCCAAAATTTGTTCCGTAAAAAAGAAGAGGTCAACACCTTAGACGATTCTGTGGTGGCTGCCGACGGCATGATGCCCAGCATACTGGCGGGCCAATCGAATCGGATACAACCCATAGACTCCCTCAATGATGCGCCTGTCTCTGAGCTGGACGCGGAGACTGGTGAATTGGTTGAAGTGCCTTTTCTGGGGCGTAAAACCGCAGCCCAGCACCAAAAAACATTGGCTGTCTTGCTGGCAATCGGCTTGGTGACCCTGGGTGCTGCCACGGTGGTGGTGCTTGGACAGGCCGATAAAGTGGGGCACCAAGTGGCGGCCAGTGGTCAGGCATTGATGCAGTCGCAGCGTTTGGCCAAAAGTGTGTCGCAGGCCCTGGTCGGTAACGCAATCTCTTTTGATGAAGTTCGTGACAGCAGCACGGTGCTGGCCAAAACCATGCGGGGGTTGCGCCAGGGTGACCGTGAGTTGTCGCTGGAGCCTTTGGCGGCCAACTTTGCACCGGAGCTGGATGAGATTGCACCGCAGGTAGAGCGCGCCGAGAAAAATGCGACCACTGTGCTTGGTCAGCAAAAAATTCTGCTTCAGGTGGGCAGCGCCTTGCGCACCATCAACCGCCAGTCATCCGATCTGCTTGAAATTGCCGAAACCATTTCCTCCCTCAAGTTGCAGCAAAACGCCCCTGCTGCCGAGGTGTCCGCTTCAGGTCAGCTGGTGATGTTGACGCAACGGATCGGTAAATCAGCCAACGAATTCCTGACGATGGAAGGGGTCAGCCCGGAAGCCGTGTTCTTGCTGGGTAAAGACTTGAATTCGTTCAAGGAAATCGCCACAGGCTTGCTTTCTGGCAGCACTGAGCTGAGGCTCTCGGCAACATCCGACTCTCAGATCAAGGAGCGGTTGGAAGCGTTGCTTGCTCTTTATGAAAATACACGGGTTGAGGCCGGTGCCATTCTGGGCAACCTCCAGGGTCTGGTGGCTGCGCGTGAAGCCCAATCCTCCATCGTGAGCGAGAGTGAAGCCCTGCGCAAAGGGCTCGAAAAATTGCAGTCTGGACTGTCCAGCCAAACTGGTCTGGGTGGCTTGCAACTCGTCATGTTGACCGGCTCAGCGTTGTTTGCGCTGCTTTGTGCTGGTGGACTGGCTTTTGTGCAGCTGCAAGACAGCCGCCAGCGTCAGCGTGCAGCTGAAGTCCAGCGTATTCAGGCGGTGGATCTGGAACAGGAAGCCAAGCGCGTCAATGATGCCAACCAGGCCGCTATTTTGCGTTTGATGAACGAGCTGCAAAACGTGGCTGAAGGCGACCTGACTCAGGAAGCCACTGTGACCGAAGACATCACCGGGGCCATTGCCGACTCGGTGAACTACACGGTGGAAGAACTGCGCTCTCTGGTGGGTAACGTGCAGAACACAGCCACCCGAGTGGCCCAAACCACCACACAGGTAGAAAACACTTCGACTGAGCTGTTGGCCACTTCGGCTGAGCAGTTGCGCGAAATTCGCGAAACCGGCCAGTCTGTGCTCGACATGGCGCAGCGCATCAACCAGGTGTCATCACAGGCGCAAGAGTCTGCCCTGGTGGCCCGCCAGTCGCTGCAAGCTGCTGAACTCGGATTGGGTGCGGTGCAAAACGCCATCGGTGGTATGAATTCCATTCGCGATCAGATTCAGGAAACCTCCAAGCGCATCAAGCGCCTGGGTGAATCGTCGCAGGAGATCGGTGAAATTACCGAACTGATTTCAGACATTACCGAGCAGACCAACGTGCTGGCCTTGAACGCCGCCATCCAGGCAGCGTCTGCCGGTGAAGCGGGCCGGGGCTTCTCGGTGGTGGCCGAAGAAGTGCAGCGTCTGGCTGAGCGTTCGGCAGATGCTACGCGCCAGATTGCCGCACTCGTGAAAGCCATTCAGACCGACACACAGGATGCCGTGGCCGCTATGGAGCGTTCTACCCAGGGTGTGGTCGAGGGAGCCAAACTTTCCGATAACGCAGGTTCCGCTCTTTCCGAAATCGACAGCGTGTCACGCCGTCTGGCCATGCTGATTGAGCAGATTTCCGACTCCGCCTCGCGTGAAGCCGAATCGGCCAACGAAGTGGCCACCAACATCCAGCACATTTTTGCGGTGACCGAAGAAACCGGTGAGGGTACGCGCTCCACAGCCCAGCAGGTGCGGGAACTGTCGCGCATGGCCGAAGAACTCCGTCAATCCGTGGCGCGGTTCAAGATTTCCTGAGCCGTGATGCTGCCCTTCGCCAGCCACACGACCATTTCACCGAACTTCACGGTGCTCCTGCCCTATGCAATCCACCCGCCATTCCCCCGATTTGGTTGAAGGCCCGGACAGTGATCTCGGGCCGTTGGCCTGGGTGTTCGATGAACTTCGAAAATCGCTGGAGGCCGCCAACAAGGCGCTCAAAAGGTTTTCAGCTGAAACTGCCGCAGCCAGGGGGGCCGACCTGTCTGCAGTCGATCCCGCAGCCTTGCGGGTGGCCCGGTCGCAGTTGCACCAAGTCGTTGGTGCATTGGACATGGTGGGCTTTCATGCCCCGGCGCTCGTCGTCGGTGCCATGGAGGTGGCTGTCCAGCGGTTTCTGATCCGTCCCGCATCCTGCACCGAAGTTGCTATCGGGAAAATTGAAAAGGCTGGCTTCGCACTGGTTGATTACCTGGAGGCCGTGCTCAACGGCAAAGCCGTCAGCTCTGTGGCGTTGTTTTCGCAATACCGCGATGTCAAAGAGCTGTCGGGTGCCGAGCGCATCCATCCGGCTGATTTGTGGGATGCACCGCTGCATGTCACGCGCTGTGTGTCTGCTCCTCCCGTTGCAGCCGAATCGTTGCCTGATGCGTCCACAGTACAGGCCAAATTCAATCATTACATCCTGCATGTCATCAAGTCCCAGCATCCGGTGGCTGCTGCGCACCTGAAAGACTTGTGTGCAGCGATTGCCGCCCGTTGCCGTCAGGCAGATCAGCGGTCTTTCTGGCAGCAATCTGCCGCCTTCATGGAGGCCATCCAGCACGGCTTGCTGCCAACAGACGTGTATGTCAAACGCACTGCCTCACGCTTGCTGCCGGAATATGCGGCCCATGTCCAGGGCAAGCAGGATGTTTCGGGTGAGCTGAGAAAAGAAGCGTTGTTTTTTGCGGCGTATGCACAGGGTCGTGCAGATGTGGCGACACCTTGGCTGGATGCGGTGTGTCAGGCGGTGGGCTTGGGTGCAGCGGTACCGTTCAATTATGAAAAGGCCACGCTGGGGCGTTTTGACCCGGCATTGCTGTTGCAAGCCCGCAAGCGCGTCAGTGCCGCCAAAGAGGGCTGGTCCCTGTTGACGGGGGGGGACCTCTCCAAAGCGCGGCAAGTGCTCGATCAGTTCACACTGATAGCCGACTCCCTGACCAAAATATTGCCCAATGCAGGGGCATTGGGTGTGATTCTTGTCAAAGCCGCAGCGGTTACCAACGACAAAGCTGCCGTGCCACCAACAGAGCTTGGGATGGAGGTCGCCACTGCGGTGCTCTACCTTGAGGCTGTGATGCAGGATATGGAGCCAGGTGATGAGACCTTGGCCGATCGAATGCACCAGATGGCGGCCCGGGTCGAGGGGGCATTGGGCAACATGCCCTCGCTGCCGCTGGAATCGTGGATGGAAGACCTCTATCGGCGGGTCAGTGACCGTCACACCATGGGCAGTGTGGTGGGAGAGCTCAAAGTCAGCTTGTCAGAGCTCGAACGTGAGCTGGATCAGTTCTCACGTGAGCCAGCAGCTGGCAAGTCTGTGCTGATCAAAGTTCCTCAGCAGTTGGCGCAAATGCGGGGCGTGCTTTCTGTGTTGGGCTTGGATCATGCTGCTCAGGCTGTCACCAGCATGCGCACCAGTGTGGAAGGCATGCTGGTTGACGATGTGGATGCGGAACGAGCCCGCCAGGCAGGGACATTCAGTCACCTTGCCAATAATCTGAGCGCGTTGAGTTTCCTGATCGACATGCTGAACTACCAGCCTGCGCTGGCGAAGAAGCTGTTTGTTTTTGACCCTGAACAGGCTGAACTCAAGCCCTTGATGGGACGGGCTGTTTCAACCTCTGCAACCGCTGTTCAACAGGTTGCCGAGCCTGTGGATGCAGCCCCCGCAGCGCAACCTGTACCAGCGGTGGCAGCTGCTGCACCGCTGTTTGATTCCACTACGGTGCTCAGCGCCAAAGGTTTTGAATCAACGGTGGTGATCGCTCCCCAGGACATGCCCGTTGCTTCAGACGGAAAAACCGATCACGCGACTGCGCAGGCATTTGACACCACAGTCATTTTGTCCAAAGCCCCGGATGCCACACCCCATGCAGCCGAGCCTGTTGCTTTGCCGTTGCTTGAGCCCGAGCAGCCCGAGGCCTCTGCTCCAATCGCAGTGGCAGAGGAGGTGCCGGCAGACGTACCAGTGCCCCTGCCGGTTGCCGAGGTGGTTGTGCAGGAGCCTGTGGTTCCCCCAGCTCCCCCAGCAGTTGCCCCTGTTCCCCCTGCACCCGTACCCGCGCCTGTTGCTCCAGTTTTGTCTGAAGACGACCAAGAGCTGCTGGATATCTTCCTTGAAGAAGCCCGTGAAGTCGTTGAAGCGGGGCAGTCTGCCATTCTTGCCTTGTCGCATGAGCCAGGCAGCATGCCCCAGATGACCACATTGCGTCGTGCATTCCACACGCTCAAGGGCAGCTCTCGCATGGTGGGCCTCAATGAGTTTGGAGAGGCCGCCTGGGGAATGGAGCAAATGATGAATGCGTGGTTGGCCGAAAGCAAGCCAACCGACGCAGCACTGCGTGCAGTGTGTACCGATGCGTTGGCGCAGTTTGCCGCTTGGGTGGACGACATTGCCACTCACCAAGCGGCATCGTGGCAGGCGGCCCCCTTCACAGCCAGTGCCGATGCCATGCGCACCACCGGCCAGGTGCTGCCGATCAGCCGGTCAGTTGCGGTTCCAGTTGCAGAAGTACCCGCTGTTGCCGAAACCGTATCCGTTCCGGAAGAGGCACAGCTGGAACCCGTTGCAGAAGTTGCACCAGCGGCAGAAGCCACACCTGTTGCCGATGTCTTTGCCGTGGCTGAAGAACCAGCCGCAGTGGCCGTCCCAACAGACTCTGTCGCTGAGTTCCCTTCCGAGCAAGAGGCTGTGTTTGTCCTGGAGTTGCCAGAGCCAGAGCCAGAGCCAGAGCCAGAGCCAGAGCCAGAGCCAGAGCCAGA
>CALMMY010000330.1 GCA_937868695.1 uncultured Comamonadaceae bacterium | reverse complement strand
AACCGCCAGGGCTACTACAGCGCCGTGCTCGACACCGCCAAGGCCAAGATGGAAGCCTATGAATGGGCCTACTGGATGGAAGGCAAGCCCGCCGCCAAAGACATCAAGAGCCCCAACGGCGACCTGCTGGCCAAGGCCGGCAGCGTGCGCGACGGCGGCAGCTACGAAGCCCGCATGGGCGGCATCGCCTGCTGGAACGCCATCATGGACGAGAACGAACACATGGTGCGCAAGTGGAACGAGTTCGTGGCCGCCTGATGAGCACCTGATGCCGCGCTGACCAGCCAGTACCTGGCCCTGCAACACCAGACCCTGCACCGCACCGAAAGAACCCGCCGCCATGAGTGCTTCCTCCGCCCCCAGCCACGGCCAGCGCCCCAGCACGTCGGCCCTGGCCCCCGCTGTCCACCCCTGGTGGCAGGCTGCGCCGCTGGCGGCGGTGTTCGTGGTGTTTTTTCTGGTGCCGCTGGCCCTGGTGCTGATGGTCAGTTTCTGGGACTTCAACGAGTACGAGTTGCTGCCGGGCTTCACCTGGCGCAACTACTTTTCCATTTTTGAAGGCTGCACCCAGCTCACCGACAACGGTGACCTGTGCGTCAGCCTCTCCACCTACCTGTCCACGCTCAAGTTCACGCTCATCACCTGGGCCGTGACGCTGGTGCTGGGCTTTGCCTTGGCCTACTTTCTGGCCTTCCATGTGCGCTCACCCGGCATGCAGACGCTGCTGTTTGTGCTGTGTACCGTGCCGTTCTGGACATCCAACGTCATCCGCATGATTTCGTGGGTGCCGCTGCTGGGGCGCAACGGGCTGGTCAACCAGGTGCTGCTGGGGCTGGGCATCGTGGACACGCCGCTGGAGTGGCTGCTGTTTTCGCAGTTCTCGGTGGTGCTGGCCTTCATCCACCTGTACACCATGTTCATGATCGTGCCCATCTTCAACAGCATGATGCGCATCGACCGCTCGCTGCTGGAGGCCGCCAGCGATGCCGGGGCCACCGCCTGGCAGACGCTGTGGAACGTGATCATCCCGCTGAGCAAAACCGGCATGCTCATCGGCTCCATCTTCGTCATCACCATCGTCATGGGCGACTTCGTCACCGTGGGTGTGATGGGCGGGCAGCAGATTGCCTCGGTGGGCAAGCTCATCCAGGTGCAAACCTCTTACCTGCAATTCCCGCTGGCGGCGGCCAATGCCGTGATGCTGCTGGCCGTGGTGCTGATGATCATCTGGGGCCTGACCCGCATCGTCGATATCCGCAAGGAGCTTTGAAATGACCACGCACGCTCCCTCAACGACCACGACCACCACCGCCACCCCGCCCGCCGCTGACAAGCCCCCCCGCGCCTGGGGCCGCGCGGCACAGGGCGAGCGCCGCGCACCGGGCTTCTGGCCGCTGGCCACCGTGTTTGCGCTGTTTGTGCTGTTTCTGTACGGCCCCATGCTCACCATCTTCGTGCTCAGCTTCCAGGGGCCGGAAGGCGGGCTGACCTTCCCCATGCGCGGCTGGTCGCTGCACTGGTACCACCAGCTGGCCAAGGGCCTGGGCGTGGTGGACATCGGCGCGGCCTTCCGCCGCTCGCTGGCCCTGT
Source organism: uncultured Comamonadaceae bacterium (assembly GCA_937868695.1). Classification (GTDB taxonomy): domain Bacteria; phylum Pseudomonadota; class Gammaproteobacteria; order Burkholderiales; family Burkholderiaceae_C; genus UBA2334. The sequence goes on along the minus strand of CALMMY010000330.1, from coordinate 3,263 downwards.
GCGGCGGGGTGATGCTGCTGACGGTGGTGCTGTCGGTGCTGGCCGGGCTGGCCTTTCGCAAAAAGCTGCGCGGGGGCGATGCGCTGTTCACCGTCACCGTGGCCAGCCTCATCATGCCGTCCATCATCGTGTCGCTGGGCATCGGCTTGCAGTTCAGGCTGATCGACGGTGCGGTGCGCCACCTGCTGGAGGCGGCAGGGGCCACCGACTGGCTGGAAACCTTCAACACCAGCCTGGGCCTGGCCACCTCGGCCCTGGGTGCGCACCTGACCTGGACGCTGCCGTTTGGCCTGCTCATCATGTTCGCGGTGTTCAACCGCTTCAACCCCGCCTACGAAGAAGCCGCCCGCGACCTGGGGGCCACGCCGTGGCAGACCTTCCGCCACGTGGTGCTGCCGCTCATCGGGCCGTCGGTAGTGGGCGTGGGCATGTTCGGCTTCACGCTGAGCTGGGACGAGATTGCCCGCACCTCGCAGGCCATCGGCGATGTCAACACCCTGCCGCTGGAATTGCAGGGCCTGACCACCACCGTCACCAACCCGGCCATCTACGCCCTGGGCACGCTGACCACCGTGGTGTCGTTTGCCGTGATGGGATTGGCGATACTGCTGACCTGGTGGCTCAAAGCGCCACGGCCCAAAGGACATTCGTGACCAACCAGCTCCCACAACACAACGAGGCGGACGAGACACCGCCCGCATCTACCGCTGCATCTGCACCTGCACCCGCCCTGCACCACCCCGCCCCGGCCCCGCGCAGCCCGGCCACGGTGACCGATGCCGAGATTTACGACCGCGTGATCTCCGCCATCCTGGACCACCGGCTGCTGCCCGGCACCAAGCTGGTGGAAGACAAGCTGGCGGGCGCGTTCGGCGTGTCGCGCACCCGCATCCGCCCGGTGCTGGTGCGCCTGGCCAACGAGAACGTCGTCATCATGCGGCCCAACCGGGGCGCGGTGGTGGCCGAGCCCTCGCCCGCCGAGGCGCACGAAGTGTTCGAGGCCCGCCGCCTGATCGAGCCCACGCTGGTGCAGGCCTACATGGCCGATGCCACCGATGACGACATTGCCCAGCTGGGCCAGCTCATCCGCCAGGAAGACGAGGCCCGCCTGCAAGGCGACATGCGCCGTGCCATCCGGCTGTCGGGCGACTTTCACCTGGCCATTGCCGAAGGCTCGGGCAACCAGACGCTGGGCCGCATCCTGCGCGAGCTGGTGTCGCGCACCTCGCTCATCCTCATGGCCTACGGGCCGGTGGCCGCCACCTCCAGCCGGGCGGCCTGCGGCTGCCTGGAGCACCAGGCCCTGCTCGATGCCATGCGCCTGCGGGCCGTGCCCGAAGCCATGCGGCTGATGCGCGAGCACCTCAGCCGCATCGAGGCCGATCTGGTGTTTGAACACCAACCGCCCGCCAAAGAAGAACTGGCCGAACTGCTGGGCCTGTGAGGAGAACACCCTGTGCGCCACCTGCTGGTCATCAACCCCAACACGTCTGAGGGCGTGACGCACGATTTGCAACGCCAGTTGCAGGCCGCACTGGGCACCGGCGTGGCCGTGCGCTCGGCCACCGCCCGCTTCGGTGCGCCCTACATTGCCGACGAAGCCAGCTACGCCGTGGCCGCCCACGCCACGCTGGATACCTGGCAGCGCGACCGGGCCATGCAGCTTGGCCTGCCGCTGCCCACCAGCCCGCACGCAGGCACAGCGCCAGCCACATCCACCATCGATGCCACCCGCACCGGGGCCGTGCTGATCGGCTGCTTTGGCGACCCCGGCCTGCATGCGCTGCGCGAGTGCTGCACCGGCCCCGTCACCGGTCTGGCCGAAGCTGCGCTGGCCCAGGCAGCCCGGCTGGGCGACTGCGCCATCGTCACCGGCGGCGAGCGCTGGGGGCCCATGCTGCACCGCATCTGTGCCGGGCTGCCGCACGGCAACCGGGTCAAGGGCATCGTGACCGTGGCGCTGACCGGCGGTCAGCTGCGCGAAGACCCCGCCACCGCCGAAAGCGTGCTGCTGGCCGCCTGCCAGCAAGCACTTGCGCAGCACCCCGGCGTGGCCAGCCTCATCATCGGTGGGGCCGCACTGGGCGGCTGGGCTGCCCGTTTGCAAAACCGCATACCGCGGCCCCTCATCGACAGCGTTCTGGCCGGGGCCTGGCATGCCTTCAACGCAACGCAGGGTGAAGGCCTGGGCACACCCCCGTGGCTCCTCACAGGCCCATCACCGGGCTGATGCCGGAAAAAAGCGGCCTTACTCGGCCCAGGTGATCCAGCCGAAATGGGCCGTCACCAGAATCAGGATGCCGAAGGCAATGCGGTAATACGCAAAACCGCTGAAGCTGTGGCTGGCGATGTAGCGCAGCAGCCAGCGAATGCACAGCCAGGCGCTGGCAAACGCAAACAGCAGACCCACGCCGAACATGGGCGCATCGGCCCAGCTCAGCAGCGCACGTTCTTTGTAGAGGCTGTAGGCACCGGCCCCGATCAGCGTGGGGATGGCCAGATAGAAAGAAAAATCGGTGGCGGCTTTGCGCGACAGGCCCAGCAGCATGCCGCCGATGATGGTGGCCCCGCTGCGGCTGGTGCCCGGAATCATGGCAAAGCACTGCACCAGGCCCACCTTCAGCGCGTCTTTCCAGGTCATGTCATCGGCATCCAAAATGCGCGGCGCGGTTTCGGCCCTGGCCTGGCGGGCTTCGGCCCACAGGATGATGAAGCCGCCGATGATGAAGGTGCTGGCCACCACCGTGGGCGTGAACAGGTGTGCCTTGATGGCCTTGCCAAACACCAGGCCCAGCACCACGGCGGGCGTGAAAGCAATGGCCACATTCAGCGCAAACAGCTGCGACTGGCGCTGGCTGGGCAGGGCCACCACGGTGCTCCTGATTTTTTGCCAGTACACCAGAATCACGGCAAAAATCGCCCCGGTCTGGATGGCGATGTCAAACACCTTGGCCTTGGCATCGTCAAAACCCAGCAGGCTGCCCGCCAGGATGAGGTGACCGGTGCTGGAGATGGGCAGAAACTCGGTCAGCCCCTCCACAATGCCCATGATGGCGGCCTTGATCAGCAATGTGATGTCCACGGTAAGTCCTGTATTGAAGAAAGTAATCCTTGCGTCGGCTTGGGTTCAAGCACAGTCAATGCCAACTCGGTGCATCGGTGGCAAAGGCTTGATGGTAGTGCCTGGGCAAGGCCACAAGGGCGAGGTTCAGGCGGGCTTGTCGCAGTCGCGCCCGCGCGGAGCCACTTTCAGGCAGCGGTAA
>CALMMY010000329.1 GCA_937868695.1 uncultured Comamonadaceae bacterium | reverse complement strand
GGCATCGACATCGTGCGCACCCAGATTGCTGTGGCCTATGGCGAGAAACTGCCGTTCACGCAGCGCCAGATTCCTTTGCGTGGCCATGCCATCGAATGCCGCATCAATGCGGAAGATCCGTACAAGTTCATCCCCTCGCCTGGGCGTATCACCACTTGGCATGCACCGGGCGGGCCGGGTGTGCGGGTGGATTCGCATGTGTACGCCAACTACTTTGTGCCGTCCAATTACGACTCCATGATCGGCAAAATCATTGTGCATGGGGACACCCGCGAGCAAGCTCTGGCCCGCATGCGCACCGCCTTGGCCGAAACGGTGGTGGAAGGCATCAGCACCAACATTCCGCTGCACCGCGAGCTGATGGTCGATGCCAACTTTGAAGCTGGCGGCACCAATATCCACTATCTGGAAGAGTGGCTGGCACAGCGCCAGCGCTGATCAAGGCCCACCATGTACGAACTGGTTTTGCATGTGCCCGAAGAGGGTGTGGAAGTGATGTGCGATGCACTGGAGTCGCTGGACGCACTGAGCGTGTCGGTGGAAGATGCCGATGCGCTCACCCCACAGGAAGAAGCGATGTTCGGTGAACCCGGCATGCCCGCACCCAAAGCGGGCTGGCAGCGCTCCACCGTCACGGCCCTGTTTGCCGATCAGGCTAAGGCCGATGAGGCCGCCAGCCTGTTGCAGGTGCAAGACTTCTTTGAGGGCAGTGCGCTGGTGGGTGTGAAATTTCTCCCTCAGCAGGATTGGGTGCGGCTGACCCAGTCGCAGTTCGATCCGGTGGAAATCACGCCTTCTTTCTGGATTGTGCCCACCTGGCATGAGCCCCCTGCTGCTGCCACCCAGTGTTTGCGCCTTGACCCCGGTCTGGCGTTCGGTACGGGCACCCATCCCACCACCCGCATGTGCCTGCGCTGGATCGCCACGCACCCCATGACCGGTCTGCGCGTACTCGATTACGGGTGTGGCTCGGGCATTCTGGCCATGACAGCCAAGGTGTTTGGCTCCGGTGACACCGATGCGGTGGACATTGATCCCGATGCCGTGTCCTCCGCCCAGGTCAATGCCGCCGCCAACCATGTGCAGCTGAATGTGGGCCTGCCCGATCTGGCCAAGGGCCAGTATCAGGTGGTGCTGGCCAATATTCTGGCTTCGCCGTTGAAGGTGCTGGCCCCGTTGTTGTGTGGTCACCTGGCACCGGGCGCATCGCTGGTGCTGGCGGGTATCCTGTCGCGCCAAGCCGAGGAATTGCAGGCGGCTTACGCGCCGTATGTCGATCTGGTGGTGTCCAATGAGCAGGATGGTTGGATTCTGATGACAGCCACCCGCACTGCCGCCTGAATGTCGCATGGGCAACATCACCCAATGCCCACAGTGCGGCACCCGCTTCAGGGTGGTGCCTGACCAGCTCAAGCTCTCGCAAGGGTGGGTGCGTTGCGGTCATTGCAGCGAGGTGTTCGAGGCCACCGCTTGCATGGTCGAGCTGGCAGCTCCTGCGCCTATGCCTGTAGAGCAGCCGGTGTTCGAGATAAAAGCCCCTGCCGATGTTGCCCCGCTTCCGCCCGAGGTGGCCCATGTATCCCCTGGCCGGGAGCTGCGGGAGGATGATCCACCCGTCGCACCCACCGACACGTCTGACGCGCCTGACACGGCCATACTCGCAAATGAAACCGAGGTGTCATTTGTGCGCCAGGCCCGCCGTGAGGCATTCTGGGCCCAACCCAGGGTGCGGGCTGCTCAAGCTGGTGTCGCGTTGTGTTTGGCTCTGCTGCTTCTGGTCCAGGTCGCCTTGCACCAGCGAGACTGGCTGGCCACAGCCCATCCTGCTTGGGCACCGTGGCTGACGGCGGTGTGCCAACCTTTGGGCTGCCAGGTTGGCCCGTTGCACCGGATTGAATCGATTCGGATCGACAGTTCTGCACTGGTCGATTTGAAAGAGGGCCGGTATCGGCTGGAAGTGACGCTGAACAACACCTCTGCCCTCCGTTTGGCCATGCCGTCACTGGAGCTGAGCCTGACCAATTTGCGTGACGATGTGGTGGTGCGCAAAGTAATCGGGCCGCACGACTGGTCACAACCCACCACCGATTTGCCTGCCCGCGCCGAACTGCCCCTGTCCGTTCAACTGACGCTGTCCAAAGCCAGTGAGCTGCGCATGTCCGGCTACCGGGCCATTATTTTTTACCCTTGAAAGACTTCTGATTCATGGCCATCCAGATTTGCGGCTCCCTGGCGTTTGACACCATCATGGACTTCGAGGGCCGCTTTGCCGAGCAGATACTGCCCGACCAGCTCCACATCCTGAATGTGTCTTTTCTGGTGCCTGGGCTGCGGCGCGAGTTCGGTGGCTGCGCCGGCAACATCGCCTACAGCCTGCAACAGCTGGGTGCCAAAGCCCTGCCCGTGGCCACGGTGGGCAGCGATGGAGCCGATTACCTGGCGCGTTTCGAGGCACTGGGCATTTCAACCGCCCATGTGGTGTTGCAGGCCGATGCCTACACCGCGCAGGCCATGATCATGACCGACCGCGACAACAACCAGATCACGGCTTTCCATCCGGGGGCCATGGCGATGGCCCACCTCAACCCCCTGCGCCCATCGGCTGATGTGACGCTGGGCATCATTTCTCCCGATGGGCGCGAGGCCATGATGACCCATGCCCGCGAATTTGCCGAGGCGGGTATTCCGTTTGTGTTTGATCCGGGTCAGGGCCTACCCATGTTCAACGGCGATGAGCTGAAAGAGTTCATCCGTCTGGCAACCTGGGTCACGGTGAACGACTACGAGGGCCGCATGCTGTGCGACCGCACCGGCCTGGACTTTGCCGCCATCTCAAATCAGTGCAAGGGCCTGATCGTGACGCTGGCCGAGCATGGCTGCGATGTGTGGGAGCAAGGCCAATGCACACGCGTGGCCGGTGTGCCTGCCACAGCGGTGGTCGATCCGACCGGCTGTGGCGATGCGTTCCGGGCAGCGGTGCTGGCTGGTCTGGAGCGAGGCTGGCCTCTGGTGCGCTGCGCCGAGTGGGGCAACCGCATCGGGGCCATCAAGATTGCCTGTCGTGGTGGCCAAAACCACGACCTCGGCAATGTGACCGAATAATCAGGGCTTGTTGCTGGTCGGAAATGGCCAGGCTGCGTGCGGATTGAGCCTGGTCTGAGCGGTGGGCGCTGGTGCGGGTGCCGGTGCGGTTTTGGCGACGACAGCCTTTTTGGCCGGGGCCGCTTTTTTCACTGCAACTGCCTTCTTGGCTGGTGCGGGCGCAGGTTCTGCCACTGCGACCACCTCTGCCACCACAGGCGCTGCTTTTTTGGCGGCTACCTTTTTGGTGGCGGGGGCGGCTTTTTTGGCTGCAACGGGTTGAGACGCGGTGGCGGTCTTCTTGGCAGTGGCCATAAGGTGATCTCCAGGTGCTGTGACAGAGGAATGGATGCGATGAAAGATTCCGCCAGTGTGACCTATCCTCAGTCCCAGGACAAGGCACCGCCGGACTGGTATTCGATCACGCGGGTTTCAAAGAAGTTGCGCTCTTTTTTCAGGTCGATCATCTCACTCATCCAGGGGAAAGGGTTGGTCTCGTTGGGGAACAACTCTTCCAGCCCGATCTGGGTGGCGCGGCGGTTGGCGATGTAGCGCAGATAGCCCTTGAACATGCCGGCATTCATGCCCAGCACGCCACGCGGCATGGTGTCTTCGGCGTACTGGTATTCCAGTTCCACCGCTTTCATGAACAAGGCCTTGATCTCGGCCTTGAACTCGGCTGTCCACAGGTGGGGATTTTC
>CALMMY010000328.1 GCA_937868695.1 uncultured Comamonadaceae bacterium | reverse complement strand
CCATGCTGATCACCCTGCCCGACATATTGAGTGCCGACGACCTGGCCACCGCCCGCCACCTGCTGGCCCAGGCCACCTGGGCCGATGGCCGCGACAGCGCCGGGCCGCAGGCCCGCACCGCGAAGAACAACCAGCAGTTGCCGCACGACAGCGCCGCCGCCACCGCCATCCGCCAGATGGTGCTGGCCGGGCTGAACCGCTCGGCCCTGTTCTTCAGTGCCGCGCTGCCGCTGCGCATTTTCACGCCGCGCGTCAACCGCTACGGTGGCGCGGCCAACACCTACGGCAACCACATCGACAACGCCATCCGCCTCCAGGCGCTGGATGGCAGCGGCACCGGGCATGTGCGCACCGATGTATCGTGTACTGTGTTCCTGAACGACCCCGGTGAATACGACGGCGGCGAGCTGACCGTGAGCGACACCTACGGCACCCGTGGCGTGAAGCTGCCCGCCGGTCACGCCGTGCTCTACCCCGGCACCAGCCTGCACCGGGTCACCCCCGTCACCCGTGGCCAGCGGCTGGCCTGCTTTTTCTGGGTACAGAGCATGGTGCGCAGCGACGAGCAGCGCCGCCTGCTGTTCGATCTGGACATGAACCTGCTGGCCCTGCGCCAGCGCCACGGCGAATCGGAAGAAACCACCCGCCTCACCGGCACGTACCACAACCTGCTGCGCATGTGGGCCGAGACATGAGCATGCAGCCCCTGACCCCCGTTCCGGCCCACATCGTTTGTCTGGCCGACCACGAAGCCGCCGCCGCCCAGGTGCTGGACGGCAACGCCTGGGCCTACTTTGCGGGCGGTGCTGCCGACGAGCTGACCCTGGCCGCCAACGTGCAGGCCTGGCAGCAGATGGCGCTGCTGCCCCGTGTGCTGATGCCGCTGCAAGGCGGCCACACCCAGGTGCAGCTGCTGGGCCACACCCTGCCCCACCCCATTCTGCTGGCCCCGGTGGCCTACCAGCGCATGGCCCACCCCGACGGTGAACTGGCCACCGCCGTGGCCGCCGCCGCGCAGGGCGCGGGCATGGTGCTCAGCACCCAGGCCAGCACCCCGCTGGAAGAAGTGGCGCAGGTTTACCGGCAAATGGCCGACAGCCCAGCACCGGCAGACACGCCCGCCACCGCACCACCGCTGTGGTTTCAGCTCTACCTGCAACCCGAGCGCGACACCACGCTGCAACTGGTGGCCCGGGCTGAAGCCGCCGGTTACCAGGCACTGGTGCTGACGGTCGATGCCCCGGTACACGGCGCGCGCGACCGCGAACGCCGTGCCGGATTCCGCCTGCCGCCGGGCATACGCGCCGTCAACCTGCCCGAGCCGCCCGATCAGGGAACGCCCTCAGCGCACACCATGCCAGTCAACGGCAGCGCCTTCGATGGCGTGCTGCGCCACGCTCCCACCTGGGCCAACGTGCGCTGGCTGGTGCAGTCCACCCGGCTGCCGGTGCTGCTCAAGGGCATTCTTCACCCCGACGATGCCCGCCAGGCGCTGGACTGCGGCGCGGCGGGCGTGATCGTCTCCAACCACGGCGGTCGCACCCTCGACACCGCCCTGCCCACCGCCCACGCCCTGCCCGCCGTGGCCCAGGCCGTGGGCAGCCAGATGGCCGTGCTGGTGGATGGCGGCATCCGCCGGGGCACCGACGTGTTCAAGGCCATCGCACTGGGTGCGCACGCCGTGCTGATTGGCAAGCCCTATCTATATGGTCTGGCCCACGCCGGGCCGGTGGGCGTGGCCCACGTCATCCGCCTGCTGCGCGACGAGCTGGAAATGGCCATGGCCCTGTGCGGCTGCGCCAGCCTGCAACCCGGCTGCACCCGACACCTGTGGCCCCAGACTTCAAAAAATTTCCCACACTCAAGTTAATGCGAAGCATTCGCATTTAGAATGGAGCCATGTCGAACACAAACCAACCCGCCGCCCACCTGCACATGGCGGCACACAATCCGGTCACACCCTCATGGAACTCCTTGCCACTGTCGGCCTGACGCTGGTGCTGGTGGGCGCAGCCACCTGGTGGGTGCTCAAAGCCTGAGCGCCGGCCCCGCGTCCGATTGCAATAATCCCCACTGCCCGAACCCATGTCTGCCCACCTCGCGCTGCACGCGCCCGCCACCGCCGCTGCCTCATTCATGCCACCTCTGCCGCCCACGCCATCATCTGGCCACCGCCAGCTTTCGCGCAACGCCGTCATCGTGCTGGCGGTGGTGGGCCTGCATGCGGGCGGTCTGTGGGCACTGCAAAGCGGCCTACTGCGCCGCGCGGTGGAAGTGGTGGTGCCCGTAGAGGTGCTGGCTGACCTGATCGAGCCAGCCCAACCCAAGGTGGAGCCTCCACCGCCGCCCCCGCCACAGCCCAAACCCAAGGCCACACCCCAGCCGGTGCCAACCAAGCCGCAGCCTACCCCGCTGCCGCCACCGCCCATGCCGCTGGCCATTGCCGACCCCACCCCATCACCCCATGCCGTGACGGGCAGCACCGCGCCCCAGCCACCCGCCCCGCCCGTGGCGGCCCCGGTGTCAGCCGCCCCACCTGCGCCCCCGGCTCCGCCCGCTCCGCCACGTATCCAGCTGCCCGACAGCAACGCCGACTACCTGAACAACCGCCCCCCACCCTACCCCGCTCTGAGCAAACGCCTGGGCGAACAGGGCAAAGTGGTGGTGCGCGTGTTCATCGACACCGATGGCAACGCCACCCAGGCCGAAATCCGCACCAGCAGCGGCTACGACCGCCTGGATCAGACCGCCCTCAAAACCGCCCAGGCCTGGAAGTACGTGCCCGGCAAGGTCAACGGCGAGCCCAAGGCCATGTGGTTCAAAGTGCCCATCAACTTCGTACTGGAGTAAATGGCCCGCCAACCGCATCGGCAGACACCCAGGCTTGCCGCAGATGGTCAGGTAATTCTTATAAATAAGTAAGACCATTTTCTCGACAGCATTGGTTTTACAGCTATTGATTTTTTATTGACTTGGAGATTGCTTTCATGGACACACAATTCGGCTTGGCCCACGTCTGGTCGCAGGGCGACTGGGTCACCCGCACCGTTGCGCTGATTCTGCTGGGCATGTCGCTGGCCAGCTGGCTGGTCATCCTCATCAAGGCGCTGGACTTGCGCACCCACCGCGCCCAGGCCAAAGGAGCCGAAGCCTTCTGGCACGCCGCCGACTTTGAAGACGGCCTGGCCAAACTCGGCACCGAAGCCAACAACCCCTTCCGCCAGCTGGCCGAAACCGGGCGCGAAGCCACCCGCCACATCCAGCGCCAGGACGACCCACTGGCCCGCCCCGGCAACACCGCCCCCCGCCCCCAGCTGCACGACCAGCTTGACCTGAGCGACTGGGTCACGCGCGAGCTGCGAAACAGCATCGACGAATTCACCGCCCGGCTCCAGGGCGGCATGGCCGTGCTGGCTTCGGTGGGCTCCACCGCGCCGTTTGTGGGCCTGTTCGGCACCGTCTGGGGCATTTACCACGCGCTGCTGGGCATCGGTGCGGCGGGCCAGGCCACCATCGACAAGGTGGCTGGCCCCATCGGCGAGGCGCTGATCATGACCGCGCTGGGCCTGGCCGTGGCCATCCCCGCCGTGCTGGGCTACAACGCCCTGGTGCGCGGCAACAAGGGCGTGCTGCACAAGCTCAGGCGCTTTGGCCACGACCTGCACGCCCTGTTTGTGACCGGTGCGCGCGTCAGCCAGAAGGGAGCCTGAGCATGTCCCACGGCAGCTTTTCCGACGACGACCACGGCGATGACAACATGCTGAGCGAGATCAACATGATTCCGCTCATCGACGTGATGCTGGTGCTGCTGATCGTGTTCATCATCACCGTGCCGGTGATGAAGCACGCCGTCAACATCGACCTGCCCCGCGCCAGCAACGAAAAAGAGCTGGTCAAACCCGAAACCGTGCGCCTGAGCGTGGATGCCGACGGTGCCTACTACTGGAACGAGCAGAAGCTGGCCGACGACAACGCACTGCAAGGCCACCTGGCCGCCGCCGCCGCGCAAGACCCCCAGCCCGACCTGCACATCCGTGGCGACCGCGCCGTGCGCTACGAGCGCGTGGCCCAGGCCATGGCCGCCGCCCAGCAGGCGGGCATCAAAAAAATCGGTTTTGTCACCGAGCCTGCCCGCTGAAAGGTCACTGCCCCATGCACCACGCAGGCTCCACCCTGTCCATCCAGCCCACCAGCCCATCCGTGCCGGGTGCCGCACTGGCCACCGCCCGGCCTCAGGTTTCAGCGCCCGAATGCAGCCCGGCCCAGCCGCCAGACCCGGCTGACGGCCCCGCGCTCAGCAGCCAGAGCCTGATGCAGGGGCGCAGCGCCATCAGCATCACGCACAACGGCACGGTGTACCGCCTGCAAGCCACCCGGCTGGGCAAACTCATTCTCACAAAATAAAAAACCCCGTTACCGGGGCTTCATCCTGAGCACAGGCCGCAGCACAACAGCCACAGCCCCATCGTGCGGCTCACACGTTCAGTGCTGCAATGCCCACCTTGGCAATCTGCGCGTCTTCGCTCGACTTCACGCCGCTCACGCCCACGGCACCCAGGCAGAAGCCGTCTTTCAGGATGGGCACACCACCCTCCAGCATGCCTTGCACAGCCGGTGCGCTGAGGAAGGACATGCGGCCACCGTTGATCACGTCTTCATACACCTTGCTCTCGCGGCGGCCCAGCGCAGCGGTGTGCGCCTTGGCTGGTGCAATGTGGGCCGAAATGGGCGGCGCGCCGTCCAGACGCTGCAAGGCCAGCAAGTGGCCGCCTTCGTCCACGATGGCAATGGTCACGGCCCACTGATTGGCCAGTGCCTCGGCTTCGGCGGCGGCCAGGATGGTTTTGACATCGGCCAGTTCAAGGGTAGCGCGGGTTTTCATGGGGGTTTCCTGTCTAAAAAAGCAGAAAGAAATTAAGAAAATGGCAGAAAAATCAGCACGCCATGCATGGCTTTGCGCTGAAATATGCCGCACTCATCAAGGTTAACCAGTGCAATCCGGCACACAAACCCCTCATTACCCTCATTTGAGTAACAACTGATTCACCACCCAACCGCACCCACCTGCGCAGCACCGTGAACCATTGAGCTACAAGGCAGTCACAACAGCCACACAGACAGCAGACAGACAGTGGGCCACCTAGAATCGGTTCACCTGCAAGCTGAATGCGTGCGGACTGCGGATCCAACCGCGTTTTGTTTAACCAACCTTTGGGTACTGCCATCATGACTGACAACATCTACACCTACACCGGCCAGGGCGTACTGGTCTCTGCCGAGCAGCGCAACAAAGTGCTGCGCAACACCTACTGGCTGCTGGCGCTGAGCCTGCTGCCCACCGTGGCCGGAGCCTGGGTTGGCGTGGTCACCGGCATCACTGCCTACCTGTCGGGCTTCCTGGGCTTGGCCGTCTTCATGGGCGGCGCGTTCGGCTTCATGTGGGCCATCGAAAAGAACAAAAACTCCGCAGCGGGCGTGCCCATCCTGCTGGCGTTCACGTTCTTCATGGGCCTGATGCTGTCGCGCCTGATTGCGATGGTGCTGGGCAAGGCCAACGGGGCTGAGCTGATCATGACCGCCTTCGGCGGCACCGCAGGCGTGTTCTTCGTGATGGCCAGCCTGGCCAGCGTCATCAAGCGCAGCCTGGAAGGCATGGGCCAGTGGCTGATGGTGGGTGCCGTGGTGCTGATGGTGGGTGCCGTCATCAACGTGTTTGTGGGTAGCAGCGTGGGCATGATGGCGATCAGCGTGCTGGCCATCGGCATCTTCAGCCTGTTCATGCTGTACGACCTGAAGCGCATTGTGGACGGCGGCGAAACCAACTACATCAGCGCCACCCTGGGCCTGTACATGAGCCTGTTCAACGTGTTCCAGAGCCTGCTGGCCCTGCTGGGCATGGGCGGCAGCGACGACTGATCTTCGGTTCACTCTGGCCCCTCGGCAAACAGCCCTGCCTCCCCCTGGAGCGCAGGGCTTTTTTCATCGGAGAAGCGCATGCAGCACATACTGGTTTACGCAGATTCTTTGTCTTGGGGCATTGTGCCCACCACCCGCCAACGGCTGGCCTTTGAACAACGCTGGCCCGGCGTGATGGAGCTGGCCCTGTGCCACGCAGGCCAGCCCGTTCGGGTGATTGAAGACTGCCTCAACGGGCGGCGCACCGTGTGGGAAGACCCGTTCAAGCCAGGGCGCAACGGCCTGGCTGGTCTGGCGCAGCGCATCGAAATCCACTCGCCCCTGGCGCTGGTGGTGCTGATGCTGGGCACCAACGACTTTCAGTCCATGCACCCGCACAACGCCTGGCATGCCGCGCAGGGCATGGGCACACTCATCACCGCCATCCGCACCGCGCCCATTGAGCCCGGCATGCCCGTGCCCCCCATTCTGGTGGTGGCACCGCCCGCCATCCAAACACCCCGTGGCCCCATTGCACCCAAGTTTGAAGGCGGCCAAGACAAATGCACCGGGCTGGCCAGCGCCTACCAGACCGTGTGCGCCGAAACCGGCTGCCACTTCTTTGATGCGGGCAGCGTGGTGCACACCAGCCCGCACGACGGCGTTCACCTCGACAAAGCCGAGCACACCACCCTGGGCCTGGCACTGGCCCGCACCATCCAACCGCTGCTGGCCTGGAAGGAACAGCGCAACAGCAACGGCTGACCCCGCTTCAGCACCCGCAGACTGCACGCGGCACCACCCCACCTGAGCCGTATCCGGCGGACTGCGGGCCTTTGAGTCAGGCCAGGGCCGCCGCGCTCTGTTCGTGGGCCAGCGCACCCAGCCACTTCAGCCCGGCCCTGATTCGTTGGTCGATCGGGTGGCCGACGTTGAGCCGCAGGTGCCGTGTGAAGCGCCGGTCGGCGGAAAACAGCACGCCAGGGGCCGTGCTGATGGACTGCGCCATGGCCTGGTGGTGCATCTTCAGGGCATCCACGCCCGGCGGCAGTTCCAGCCAGACGAAATAGCCCCCCTGGGGCTCAGTCATGCGCGTGCCCTTGGGAAAAAATTGCTCAATCAGCGCCCGGGCTTCTGCGTGCTGGGTTCGGAGTGCATCGCGCAGATTGCGCAGGTGCCGTTCCAGCCCGCCTTGCACCAGGTACTCGGCAATGGCCAGCTGTGGCGGGATGGGCGAGGCCAGCGAGGTCATCATTTTCAGGATTTCCACGTCCCTGGCGTATCGCCCGGCGGCGGCCCAGCCCACGCGGTAGCCGGGCGCGAGCGACTTGGAAAACGATGAACAATGCAACACCAGCCCCTCTTGGTCAAAGGCCTTGGCAGGCAAGGGTCGGCGCGCACCGAAGTGCAGTTCGGCATACACATCGTCCTCGATCAGCGGAACCCCGTAGCGTGCCAGCAGCTGCACCAGCGCCTGCTTCTTGGCATCGGGCATCAGTGCCCCAAGCGGATTCTGGAAGGTGGGCATGAACCAGCATGCCGCCACCTTCTGGTGCTGGAGCAGGGTTTCGAGCGCACCGAGGCGCACCCCCTCGACCGGATCGGTCTCGACTTCGACGGCTTTCAGGTGCAGGCGCTCCAGGGCCTGCAAGGCCGCGTAAAAGGTGGGAGATTCGACCACCACCACGTCGCCGGGTTGGGTCACCGCCTGCAAACACAGGTTGAGTGCTTCCATCGCGCCGTTGGTCACGATGAGTTCATCGGCCCGAAGCGACACGCCGTTGAGCGCATAGCGTCGGCCAACCTGGGCACGCAAGGATTCATCGCCCGCAGTCAGCGCACCCGATATCTGCGCCGGGCCCAGGCGACGCATGGCCCGCGCACCGCCCCGCGCCAGAGCCGCGAACGGGAACAGACCGGGAGCCGGAAATGCGGAACCCAGCGGCACCACATCCACATCGCGCGTGGAGCCCAGCAGCTCGAAAACCAGCCCGCTGATGGCCACGGGTGTGACGCGCCCGCTGGGCTGTGCGGCCTCCGGGGGCTGCCCTGTCAGCAATCGCCGCACCCGCACGAAATGGCCGGAGCGAGCCCTGGCCTCGACCAGCCCCTGCGACTCCAGCTGCGCATAGGCCTGAAAAATGGTGGATGGGCTGACTCCGCGCTGTCTGCGCAGATCGCGCACCGAAGGCAGACGGTCACCGGGCCGCAACACCCCTGAGCGAATGCTGCTGGCCAGCTCATCGGCCAGTTGTTGGTAACGCGTCGGTGTTCCGGATGACATGCTTTCAAAACCTTCCAAGGCAAGACCGGATGGTATGCCGGTCAGAAGGCTGCCTGGTCAGAGGCACCGGAGAGCAACTGATACGGTCGGTTTTCAATCCATCTGCATCCTGCCAACCAGAGGCATGGCTGCCACCATTGGCACATGCCCGCACACCCGCTTCACAAGACCTTCATGCAAAAGGTCAGCCCCATTCAGCCCGTGGAATCTTGGACACCCGCCGACAAGATTCACGCACGCACCACCCAAGGCTTCTTCTCCCGATGGCGCTGGATATTCGTCTGGTTGACCCAGGCCATCTTCTATGGCGTGCCTTGGCTGACGTGGCACACACGGCAAGCGGTGCTGTTCGACCTGGATGCCAAGCGCTTCTACCTGTTCGGTGCCGTGCTGTTTCCTCAGGATCTCATCTACCTGGCGGCGCTGTTGGTCGTGAGCGCACTGCTGCTCTTCTTCGTCACCGCCGTGGTCGGTCGAATCTGGTGCGGCTTCGCTTGCCCGCAAACGGTCTATACATCCATCTTCATGTGGATAGAGAACACATTCGAAGGCAGCCACCAGAACCGCAAGCGGCTGGACAAGGTGGGATGGGGCACACAGAAACTGATGCGCCGTGGTGGCAAACACATGGCCTGGATGGTTTTCAGCCTGTGGACAGGCTTTACCTTCGTGGGCTATTTCACACCCATCCGACCGTTGGCGATCGATACCTGGTCGCTGTCTGTGGGCCATTGGAGCGCATTATGGATACTGTTCTACGGCCTGTTCACCTACCTGAACGCTGGGCTGGTACGCGAGAAAGTCTGCCTGCACATGTGCCCCTACGGGCGCTTTCAGGGCTCACTGATGGACGCACGCACCTTGAATGTGGCCTACGACCACCGACGCGGTGAACCTCGGCGTGGAAACCTGAAAAACGATCCAAGGGATGCCAGGAATGGTCACTGCATCGATTGCACCCTGTGCGTGCAGGTCTGCCCCACCGGCATCGACATCCGCAACGGACTGCAAGCCGCCTGCATCGGCTGCGGGCTGTGCATCGATGCCTGCGACGACGTGATGACCAAGGTGTTCGCACCCAAAGGACTGATTCGCATGGCCTCTCTGCATGAGCTGAGCACCGGGCACACCAGCCGACAACCCTGGATACAGCGGATTCTGCGCACCCGTGTCTGGGTCTATGGCGGCCTTCTGTTTCTGGTCATGGCGGCCACCGGCTGGGCGTTCAGCACCCGCCCTGAAATCCGCTTGAATGTCATCCGGGACCGCTCGGTGATGACGCGCCAGGTCGAGCAAGGGGCAGCAGAAAACGTCTACAGCTTGCAGCTGATGAACGCTTCGGACCACGAGAGAACGGTGGTGGTGGATGTGCAGCCGCCGCATCTGGTGAGCCTCACCCAACCCGCTGCCGTCAAACTGGGGCCAGCGCAAGCCAGCTCGCTCACGGTGACCGTTCGCATGCCCAGTACCGAAGCCATGCAGCGCCCAGGAGAGGTCATCCCCATCCGCTTCCACGTTGTCACACTGAACGAACCTTTCCAGACGCAAGCCAACGAGGCCTCCACCTTCCTGGTTCCACAATGATCGCGGCGAAAAGCGCACCCCACCCTCGGCCATTCAAAGCCAGGGTGGGGAATGCCGCGCTGGAATCCGTGCGCCTTACCGCAACCCCACCCACTCGAACGCAGCCATGCTTTCAACGTGAGCGGTGTGGGGGAACATGTTGACCACGCCCGCGCCCACGCAGCGGTAGCCTGCGCGGTGGACGAGCAGGCCCGCATCGCGCGCCAGGGTGGCGGGGTTGCAGCTGACGTAAACGATGCGCTGCGGCGGCTGCCAGCCGGTGGGGATGGCCACATCGGCGGGTGGCTCGGTCGGGTTAGTGCTGCTGGCCTGGGGGTCGGCAGTGGCCGTGGCCGCATCGGCGGTGGCCAGCCCGGCCTGGCGCAGGCGCTGCTGGTGGATGTCGGCCAGGGCTTTGGACAGGGCGAACGCGCCTTCGCGCGGTGGGTCCACCAGCCATTTGTCGGCACGGCCATCGGCCAGCAGCATGGCGGGGGTCATGTCGAACAGGTTGCGGGCCACAAATTCTGTAGCTGCAAAGGCATTGCCATCCAGCGCGGCGGCTTTGTTTTTCTCGAAGTTTTCGCGTGAGCGGGCCACCAGGGCATCGCTGCCTTCGATGCCGAGCACTTCTTTGGCCTGGGTGGCAATCGGCAGGGTGAAGTTGCCCAGGCCGCAGAACCAGTCGATCACGCGCTCGTGCTTCTGTGCGTCCAGCAGGCGCAGTGCCCGGCTGACCAGCACGCGGTTGATGTGGGGGTTGACCTGGGTGAAGTCGGTGGGCTTGAAGGGCATGCGGATGCCGAAGTCGGGCAGCGCATAGGCCAGCTCCAGCGGGGGCGTGCCGTCGGTGCCTTGCGGGTCGAGCAGGTGGACGGTGTCGGGGCCTTTGGGTTGCAGCCACCACTGCACGCCGGGGTGGGCGCTGGCAAAGCTGCGCAGGCGGCCTTTGTCGGCTTCGGTCAGGGGGTCGAGGTGACGCAGCACCAGGGCGGTCACGTCGTCGCCGCAGGCGAGTTCGATCTGGGGGCAGCTGTCGCGCCCATCCATGCTGGCGATGAGACCGCGCAAGGGCACCAGCATGGCGCTGACGTGGGGCGGCAGCACGGGGCACACCGACATGTCGGCCACGTAGCGGCTTTTGCGTTCATGGAAACCGATCAGCACCACGCCTTTTTTGATGACATGGCGCACCGACAGACGGGCGCGGTAGCGGTAGCCCCAGGTAGGCCCCTGGATGGGCCGCCAGATGGTTTCGGGCTTGACTTTGCCCAGGTGCCAGAGATTGTCTTCCAGCACGCGCTGTTTCATGGCGACCTGGGCACTGGCTTCCAGGTGCTGCATCTTGCAGCCGCCGCATGCGCCTGCGTGCAGACCAAAGTGAGGGCAGCCGGGCGTGACGCGCTGCGACGACTCGCGGTGGATGGCGGTGAGGGTGGCGGCTTCCCAGTTGTTTTTCTTGCGGTTGACCTGGGCGCTGACCCATTCAAACGGCAAGGCCCCATCGACAAACACCACCTTGCCATCGGCCTTGCGGGCCACGCCCTGGGCTTCGAGATCCAGCGAGTTGACGTGCAGCCAGTCGTCGGGGTAGCCAAAGTCCTGTGCCAGCGGCACGGCGGGGCGCTCGGGCGGGGTGGTGGCGGTGTCGCTGCCAGGGACCGCAGCTGCGCTGGCCTGGGAGACGGGTTTGGGGCCGCCAACCACGGGCTGGCTGGCCACGGCTGCCGGGCGGGAGGCCGCCAGGGCAGCCGAGAGGGATGGAAGTGGGGTGGTGGATGCGTCAGACATGGGGCCGATTGTCTCAGGCCCGCCCTGCCCCTGGCCGCTCACCCCCTGCGCGAATCTGCCTGCGTATCAGCGCGATGGCAGGAACTTGGCGGGATCCACCGGCTTGCCGTTGCGGCGCACCTCGAAGTGCAGCTTGACGCGGTCGGCATCGCTGCTGCCCATCTCGGCAATTTTCTGGCCCTGCTTCACATCCTGGTCTTCTTTCACCAGCAGCGACTGGTTGTGCGCATAGGCGGTGAGAAAGGTATTGTTGTGCTTCAAGATGATGAGGTTGCCGTAGCCGCGCAGGCCGGAGCCTGCATACACCACACGGCCTTCGGCAGCGGCCAGTACCGGGTCACCGGCCTTGCCTGCAATGCCCACGCCTTTGTTTTTCTGCTCGTCAAAGCTGGCCACCACCGAGCCCGATGCGGGCCAGATGAAGTTGACCGCGTCGTCGCCGCCACGGGCGGGCTGGGGCGCGGGGCTGGGCTTGCTGGCGGGAGCCGGTGCCGGGGTGGCTGCGGGTGTGGCCGGGGCGGTGGGCAGGGGCTGCGCCGTGACGCTGGAACCGCTGACAGATGATGTGGTCACGCCAGTGGAGGCCGCCGCCGGTGCCTGGGCGGATGCCGTGGCGGGGCTGGTGGCCGGTACAGGCACCACCACAGGCGCACTGGCCACCGTCGTTCCAGCGGTGGGGGGCACGATGCGCAGCACCTGGCCCACTTCAATGCGGTCGGGGTTTTCCAGGTTGTTCCAGCGCACCAGATCGCGCCAGTTCTGGCCTGCTTCGAGGCTGATGCGGATGAGCCGGTCGCCGGGGCGCACGGTGTAATAGCCGGGTTTGCCCGCATTTTCGATACCGGGTGGCGGTGGTTTGGTGGGGTCGGGAATCGGGTTGCCCACAACCGATGTGGTATTCACCGCCCCGGCAGACACCGTCGGTGCGGCTCCGCGCTGGGCACCACGGTCTTCAACGGGCGCGGGTGAGGCCAACCGGGTGGACGTGCAGGCACCCAGCAGCAAGGTGGTGGCCGCCAGGGCAGCCAAGGTCAGTGGCCGCAGGCTGGCAGTGGGGGCCAAAGTACACGGGGCCATGCGGGCCGCGCCCTGCATGGCCACCGATGGATGGGGGAAAGACAGGTACTGGTTCATAAGTGTGGATGGGATACGCAGCAACCCTGAGCAGGGTTGGGAGACAGGTCGTAGCCGGGCAGCAGAATGCTCAGCCGATACCCGATTTTAGAGGGACAAACTGCACAGCCTCCAACACGGTTTGCACCAGACCGGTGGGTGTTTTGTCAATTACTACCAAACTTTGTGTGCTTTGCCCCAATCGGGTGGGTGCCACCAGCCGCCCACCCACGGCCAACTGGTCTGTCCAGGCTGAGGGAATGGCATCCCCCCCGGCTGCGGCAATGATGCCGGCATAAGGCGCGCCCGATGGAAACCCCAGCATGCCATCGCCCAGCAGCAAATGCACATTGGGTATGCGAAACGGGCGCAGCAGGGTCTGGGCTTTTTCGTTCAGCCCTTTGAGGCGCTCCATGCTGTACACCTCCACACACAGGCGGCTGAGCACGGCAGCCTGGTAGCCGCAGCCGGTGCCGATTTCCAGCACGCGGCGCATGGGCAATGCCTGGTTGTGGCACAGCAGCGCCAGCATGCGGGCCACCACACTGGGCTTGGAGATGGTTTGGCCAAGCCCGATGGGCAGACTGGTTTCTTCATACGCCTGGTTGCCCAGGGCGCTGTCCACAAAGCGGTGACGCTCCACCTCGTTCATGGCCTGCAACACGGCATCGTGGTCAATACCCTGTGAACGCAACCTGTTCACCATGGCCGTGCGGAATGCCGCCGAGTCTTGCCCCACGCCCACCGAGGGCACAAACGGTGACGAATAGGCGATGGCCTGGTTTTTCTCTGCGGCACCGGGTGCTGTCTTTTTCTGATCCACCGCACCCGCCATGCCTGGCATCTTGGCGGGAAACCCCGGTTTCGGGCGGACACTGGGAGCGGCAGCGGGCATGGCCAGCTTGGAATACCAACCGGGTTTGGGGTTGCTCATGTCAAAGATTGCAATGTTTTGGACAACTGGCTGGCCGTGGGTGCCCAGTATGGCAGCAGGGCATGGTGCGTGAGATCGACCTGCAACGGCGTGATGGTGGCATAGCCCTGTGCGGTGGCATGAAAATCGGTGCCCTCGCCGTCTTCGCGGGCGGGGCCGGCACTGCCAATCCAGTACATGGTTTCACCCCGTGGGCTGGTTTGCGTGATGACGGCCTCTGCCGCATGCCGCCTGCCCAGGCGCGCCACTTTGAAGCCACGCAAGTCTGCCAACGGCACGTTGGGCACATTCACATTCAGCAGCCAGGGGGCCGCCGTGTGTCCGCCAGCAGCCGGGTTTTCGGGTGCATCGGCCCCCTCTGACCACCGGGGCAGCGTGGGCATGAGTTGCTGCACCAGTTGGCGTGCGGCGGCTGCGGTGCTGTCGAGGTGCGCCCAGCCTTTTTCAGTCTGCGAAAACGCAATGGCGGGTATGCCAAACAGGTAGCCCTCCATCGCTGCCCCAACGGTGCCGGAGTAAATGGTGTCGTCACCCATGTTCGCCCCGTTGTTGATGCCCGACACCACCAGATCGGGCCGGTAACCCAGCAGGCCCGTGAGTGCGATGTGAACGCAATCAGCCGGTGTGCCGTTGACGTACCTGAAACCATTGGCCGCCCGGTGAACATACAGCGGCGAATGCAGGGTCAGGGCATTGGATTTGGCGCTGTTGTTGTGCTCGGGGGCCACCACCTCCACATCGGCCAGGTCTTTCAGCGCCTCATACAGAGCCACGATGCCAGGAGCCTGGTAGCCATCATCATTGGAGAGCAGTATTTTCATGTCCGGCATTTTAGGTAAGGTGGAGACAGCACCGCCAGACAATGGATGCTGCGCTGAATTTGCCCGGTGGGTGGGCGGGGCTTTCGTCCCGATGGCGACAAAGCTGTGTGGTGATTGGCAAAGAGCCTGCCTATCATGCGGCTCACCCATAGC
>CALMMY010000327.1 GCA_937868695.1 uncultured Comamonadaceae bacterium | reverse complement strand
TGCCGCGCTTGCGGCGGCGGCGCTTTTCGGTGGCGCAGGTCTGGTCGTAGATGATGACCGTGGTGCCCTTGATCTCGCGGAACGCGCGCTGCACGCTGTCCAGCTCGTCGCGGTGGTGGATGGCGATGCCGACGGGCAGGCCTTGCACGCTGGCGTATTTTTCGGGCTCGTCGGTGACGATGCTGATTTTCTGCGCACCCTCGGCCCGCATGCTGCTGGCAATCTGCACCACGCTGTGGCCCGAAGCCGACAGGCTTCCTTCTGCGCCCTGGCGTTCACCCACAAACTGGCCGCCGGTCATGGCCACCGCATCGTTGTACAGAATTTTGTAGGTGATGTTCACGCCCGCCGCGATGGCCTGGCGCACCGCCAGCAGGCCGCTGTGGAAATAGGTGCCGTCGCCAAGGTTGGCAAAGATGTGCTGGTCGGTGCTGAACGGCTGCTGACCCACCCACGGCACGCCTTCGCCGCCCATCTGGGTAAAGCCCACCGTGGCGCGGTCCATCCAGATGGTCATGAAGTGACAGCCAATGCCCGCCATCGCCCGCGAGCCTTCGGGCACTTTGGTGCTGGTGTTGTGTGGACAGCCCGAGCAGAACCAGGGCTGGCGGTCGGCATCGGAAGCCAGCGTCAGCGTCTGCATGGCGCGGTCTTTGGCATCCAGCACGGCCAGGTGGGCATCCATGCGGGCAGCCACATCGCCGGGCACGCCCATTTTGTGCAGCCGTTTGGCCACCGCGCGGGCAATGATGGCGGGCGACAGGTCGGCATTGGCCCGCAGCAGCGTGTGGGCGCTGGGGTTGGGCATGCTCCATTCGCCGCCCGAGAAATCGTCCGGGCCCTCGTCGAACTTGCCCAGCACATGGGGACGCACATCGGCACGCCAGTTGTACAGCTCTTCTTTCAGTTGGTATTCGATGACCTGGCGCTTTTCTTCCACCACCAGAATCTCGCGCAGCCCGGTGGCGAATTCGCGCGTGGTCTGGGCTTCCAGCGGCCACACCACGCCCACCTTGTGCAGGCGCAGGCCGATGCGCTGGCAGGTGGCCGTGTCCAGCCCCAGGTCTTGCAGCGCCTGGCGGGTGTCGTTGTAGGCCTTGCCGCTGGCGATCAGTCCGAAACGGTCGTCCGGCCCTTCGATCACATTGTGGTTGAGCTTGTTGGCCCGGATGTAGGCCAGCGCGGCGTACCACTTGTGGTCGAACAGGCGGGCTTCCTGGTCCAGCGCGTGGTCGGGCCAGCGGATGTGCAGGCCGCCGGGCGGCATGGGAAAGTCGGGCAGCACGATCTGCACCCGCTCGGGGTCGATTTCGGCGGTGGCGCTGGACTCCACGATTTCCTGGATGGTTTTCATGCCCGCCCACACGCCCGAAAAGCGGCTCATGGCAAACGCATGCAGGCCCAGATCCAGGATTTCCTGCACGCTGGCCGGAAAGAACACCGGAAAGCCGCAGGCCTTGAAGATGTGGTCGCTCTGGTGCGCGGCGGTGGAGCTTTTGCTGATGTGGTCGTCACCGGCCACCGCAATCACGCCGCCCCAGGGCGTGGTGCCCGCCATGTTGGCGTGTTTGAACACGTCGCTGCACCGGTCCACGCCCGGCCCCTTGCCATACCAGATGCCGAACACGCCGTCGAACTTGTTGGTGCCGGGCGGGGCAAAGCCCAGCTGCTGCGTGCCCCACAGGGCGGTGGCGGCCAGCTCCTCGTTCACACCGGGCTGGAACACGATGTTCTGCGCCTTCAGGTAAGGGCTGGCTTTTTGCAGCGCCTGGTCGTACCCGCCCAGGGGGGAACCCCGGTAGCCGCTGATGAAGCCAGCGGTGTTTTTGCCCAGCAGCGCGTCGCGCTGGCGTTGCAGCATGGGCAGCTTGACCAGGGCCTGCACCCCGCTCATGAAGGCCCGGCCATGGTCCAGGCTGTATTTGTCATCCAGCGTGACGGTGGTCAGGGCCTGGCGGATGTGCTCGGGCATCTCGCGTGAAAAAGGGGCGTTCATGTCTTGTCTCCGGTGAAAAGGGCTCGCGGGGGTGGGCGGCTGTGGGGGCAACGTGTGCAGAATCACCGGGATCGCCAGTGAAACCGCACCGCTGCCAGGGCACTGTGCCGGGTCGGGCGCAGGAGCAAAAGTGTAGGGACATTGCCCCGACAGGTGTTTGCTTTTCATGCCCTCATAATCGATGAAAACGAAAGAATCTTTCTTCAGGGGTGATTGATGGAAACACTGGACAAGTTTGACTGGGCCATCCTGCAAGAGCTGCAACGGGACGGCCGACTGACCAACGCCGAGCTGGCCAGCCGTGTCGGCCTGTCGGCAGCGCCTTGCTGGCGGCGCGTGCGTGCGCTGGAAGAGGGCGGCTACATCCTGGGCTACCGGGCCGAGCTGGACCGGCGCAAGGTGGGCCTGGGCGTGCTGGCCTTTGTGCGCGTGGATGCCGAGCGCAACTCGGGCGAAGCCACCCGTGTGCTGGAGGAGGCCATCCGCCAGTTGCCAGAGGTCACTTCCTGTCACTACATCAGCGGTGCAGGGACGTTTGAGCTGCAAGTGGTGGCCACCGACCTGGATCATTTCTCGCGCTTTGCCCGCGAGTGCCTCATCAATCTGCCCCATGTCAAAGACTTGCACACCAGCTTCTCGCTTGGCGAAGTCAAAGCCACCGGGCAGTTGCCCCTGAACCACTGGGTGCGCTGACATGCCTGCGCATCTGCTCAGAATGCCCGGTCTGGTTGTTCTGGTCGCCCTGGTGTATGTGGCCACCGGCTGGCTGTCCATGCAGGTCAGCATTCCGCCCCACTATGTGTCGCTGGTGTTCATCCCGGCAGGGCTGGCGCTGGGGGCGGTGCTGGTGCGCGGACTCTGGGCGTTGCCCGGCGTGTGGCTGGGGTCGTTGGGTGTGCAGTGGCTGGCCAGCAACCAGGCGGGGGTGGGGGGCTTTCAATGGGTTTGGCTCGCTGCCCCGTGTGGTGCGGTGTTGCAGGCCTGGCTGGCGGTGTGGGCCACCCGGCGCTGGGTGGGGTATCCCGGCGAGTTCGACGTGTCGCGGCGCATCCTGTTGTTTTTGCTGGTGCTGCTGCCGCTCACGCACGCCCTCAATGCCAGCCTGTCGGTGCCCCTGCTGGTGCTGGGTGGGGTCATTCCTCCTGGCGAAGCCTGGTTCAACTGGTGGTCGTGGTGGCAGGGTGATGCCCTGGGGGCGGTGCTGTTCACACCGCTGGTGCTGGTGGCGCTGGGCCAGCCTGCCCATGCGTGGCGCAGCCGCTGGAAAACGGTGGCCCTGCCCATGCTGGCCGCCCTGTGCGTGGTGGCGGTGGCGTTTGTGCAGATTCAGGACAGCGAGCAGCGGGTGCTGACGCAGCGGTTCGAGCAGGAGTCGGCGGCGCTGACCGAGCGTTTGCAGCGCCGCCTGCACGCCCAGACCGATGCCCTGCTGGCCGTCACACGGCTGATGGAAATTTCTTCCCGCGACGACCCGGCTGAGTTCAGGCTCTCCACCGAAGTCTGGCTCAACCGCTATGCGGGAACGCAGAACTTCGGCTGGAGCCCCCACATCACCCATGCCCAGCGGCAGGCATTTGAGCGGCAGGCCAGCCAGATGCGCCAGGAGCCTTATCAGATAAGGGGGCGCGATGCCGCCGGGCAAACCTTTGTGGTCGCCGAGGCCGAGAGCTATCTGCCCATTCTGTTTGTGGAGCCGCTGGCCAGCAACCGGGCTGCACTGGGGCTGGACGTGCAGGTGTTGCCTGCCACGGCCCGCGCAGTCCGGGCGACGGTGGTCACTGGCCTGCCCCAGGTGACCGAAGGCATCCGGCTGGTGCAGGAAAAGGGCGAGCAGCGGGGTGTGGTGATGTACCAGGTGGCCCGCTCCCAGCGGCTGCCGTCGGCCACGTTGTCGGCCCCCGCCCAGCCGCTGGGGGTGGTGTCCGCCGTGTTCCGCATGGACGATGTGCTGCACGCCGCCCTGGGTGAGTTGGACCCCGGCTACCTGGCCGTGTGCCTGATCGACCCCGCCGCCCCCGGCGACCGCCAGTGGCTGGCCGGGCAGTGGGGATGCAGCAGTGCCCTGGCTACCCGGACACGGCATTTCAGCTCCCTGCCGGTGATGCTGGGTGAGCGCACCTGGTTGTTCCAGGTGGCCGCAGGCCCGGCCTTCGAGAGCCGCGAGCGCGGCTGGGTGGTGTGGGGCACGTTCACCGTCAGCCTGCTGGCCGTGGCCATGCTGGGTGCCTTTTTGCTGGTGCTGACCGGCCAGGCGCGGCGCACCGAGCAACTGGTGGTTGAGCGCACCCGTGAGCTGGCTGAAAGCAACGCCGGGTTGCAGCAGCTCGCCATGATCGATGCCCTCACCGGCTTGCCCAACCGCTTGCACTGGACTGGCGAGGCCCGCAAGGCGATGGATGGAGCCCGCCGCCACGGTGACCGGCTGGCGGTGGCCTTTGTGGATCTGGATCACTTCAAAAACGTCAACGACAGCCTGGGCCACAGCGTGGGCGATTTGCTGCTCAAGTCGGTGTCGCGCCGCTTGCAGGCCTGCCTGCGCTCGCAGGATGTGATGGCCCGCCAGGGCGGCGATGAGTTTGTGGTGCTGCTCACCCGCCTGCACAACCGCGACGATGCCACCGTGGTGGCCACCAAAATGGTGGAGGCGCTCCGGCAGCCGTTTCTGTTGCAGGGGCACGAGGTGCGGGTGTCGGCCAGCGTGGGGCTGGACTGGTTTGAAGGGGGCGAAGACGACATTGAAACCCTGTTGCGCCACGCCGACATGGCCATGTACCGGGCCAAATCCGCCGGGCGCAACGGCTGGTGCTTCTTCTCGCCCGAGATGGACCACACCATGTCGCAGCGCCTGATGGTGGAGGCCGGGCTGCGCCGCGCCATTCTGGACAACGAGCTGGTGCTGCACTACCAGCCCCAGGTCGGCTGCCGCACGGGGGAGGTGCTGGGTGTCGAGGCGCTGGTGCGCTGGCAGCACCCCACCCTGGGCCTGCTGCCGCCCGACCGCTTCATTCCCCAGGCCGAAAACAGCGGCCAGATCGACGAACTCGGTGCCTGGGTCATGCGCCGGGCGTGCCAGCAGCTGCGGGCCTGGCACGCTGCGGGCATCCACGGCCTGACGATGGCGGTCAATGTGTCGGCGGTGGAGTTTGCCCGCCCCGGTTTTGTGGCCCGCCTGCGCCAGGTGCTGGACGAGACCGGCATCGAGCCCAGCCAGCTGGAGCTGGAAATCACCGAAACCGCGCTGATGCAGGCCCTGCCCGAGCTGGTGGCCCAGATGGGCGAAATCACCCGCATGGGCGTGAGCCTGTCGCTCGATGACTTTGGCACCGGCTACTCCAGCCTGGGCTACCTCAAGCGCCTGCCGCTGCACCGCCTGAAAATCGACAAATCCTTCATTCAGGATGTGCCGGGTGATGTGGAAGACGAGGCCATTGTGCTGGCCACCCTGTCGATGGCCCATGCGCTGGGGCTGGACGTGGTGGCCGAGGGCGTGGAGCTGGGCACGCAGCGCGACTTTCTGGCTGACCAGGGCTGCGACCAGATTCAGGGCTGGCTGGTGGCGCGGGCAATGGATGCCCGGTCTTTTGAAGACTGGCTGCGCTCATCGGGCGGCCAGGCCTTCTGATTGGCTGGCGGCCCTGCCTTGTTCTGTGACAGGCAGCGGTTTCTGCCGCCGGGTTGGGTGGTGTTGCTTCGCTCTGCGCCCGGACAAGGCTTTGCCGTCCGTTGCATGGTTGG
>CALMMY010000326.1 GCA_937868695.1 uncultured Comamonadaceae bacterium | reverse complement strand
CTGCTCGCAGTGTGCGGAGGACGGCTCACCCCTTGAACGGGCGCAGAGCGAAGCAGCACCACCCCAACCCGGCAGACCGCGCGAAACAACGCCCCCAATCCGACCGGCTTAGCACAACCACACCCACAAGCCCAAGCCCCACCACGACAAACAGGTAAAACCCCCGCATCCTTCCGTGGTTAACAACCCAAATGGCTGCTTTATTCACATTAATTTCAACAATAAATGAAACATTGAAGCATAATCACGTTCCACGACCCGACCGTGGCTTGCACTGCCTGCCCGTGCCGACTATTCCACACCCACACCCACCCCCACCGGAGCCCGCGCATGAAACGCTTTCACGTCCACCTGCATGTGTCTGACCTGGCCGCCAGCCTGGCCTTCTACAGCAAACTGTTTGCCGCCGAGCCTGCCCGCGTCGAGGCGGATTACGCCAAATGGATGCTGACCGATCCGCCGGTCAACTTCGCCATTTCCACCCGTGGAGCCCAGCCGGGGCTGGATCACTTTGGCATCCAGGTGGACAACGCCGACGATCTGACCACGCTCAAAGCCCAGGCCCAGGCTGCCGACATGGCGCTGTTGGACGAGGGCGAAACCACCTGCTGCTACGCCCGCAGCGACAAATACTGGATCACCGACCCCCAGGGCGTGGCGTGGGAGCAGTTCCACACACTGGGCAACATCCCCACGTTCAACGACGGCCATGCGCAGCCCACAGCGCCCTCCGCGCAGGTCTGTTGTGCGCCAGCCGCTCCTGAAACCGAAGCCAAATCCGGTGGCTGCTGCGCACCTGCCGCCAACGCCGCTTCCGCAGGCGGATGCTGTGCTCCCGCCAAACCAGCTGCTGTGGAGGGCGGTTGCTGCTCCCCAGCCCAGCCAACCGCCGCTGCCGGTGGCTGCTGCGCACCCGCTACCAATGCCACTCCTGCCGGTGCTTGCTGCGCTCCCGCTCCCGCAGCGCAGGCCGGTGGCTGCTGTGGCCCCAGTGCCAAAAAAGGCTGCTGCTGATGGCCGGCTCTTCCACTGGCATGGCGCATGCCGATGTGGTGCGGGCGCTGGCTGCGCTGGCGCACGATGCGCGGCTGGCCGTGTTCAAGCTGCTGGTGCAGGCCGGGCCTGACGGGCTGGCGGCGGGGGTGCTGGCTGAGCAGCTGGCCATTGCGCCCTCGGCCCTGTCGTTCCACCTGAAAGAACTCACCCACGCGGGCCTGCTGGTGCAGCGCCCCGATGGCCGCAGGCTCATGTACAGCGCCAGCTTCGCCACCATGAACCAGCTCATCGCCCACCTGACCGACAACTGCTGCCAGGGCGCACCCTGCGCGGTGGCGGTGCCCGCCAGCGTGTGCTGCGCCGATCCCACCATTCAATCACCCAGTCTCCAACCCACTGACCGAGCATTCACCATGACCACTCCCAAGGTTTACAACGTGCTGTTTCTGTGTACCGGCAACTCCGCCCGCAGTGTGCTGGCCGAATCGCTGCTGAATGCGCTGGGCAATGGCCGCTTCCGGGCGTTTTCGGCGGGCAGCCACCCTGCCGGTGCCGTCAACCCGCATGCGCTGGATTTTTTGCAGACCAACGGTTTGCCCACCGAAGGGCTGCGCAGCAAATCGTGGGACGAGTTCGCCGCCCCCGGAGCGCCAGTGATGGACTTTGTGGTCACCGTGTGCGACCAGGCTGCCGGTGAGGTGTGCCCCTTGTGGCCCGGCCAGCCCATGTCGGCCCACTGGGGTGTGCCCGACCCCGCTGCTGTGGTGGGCAGCGAGTCGGACAAGAGAAACGCCATCAAAGACACGTCTTCCGTCATGCGTCGGCGCATTGAGCTGTTCTTGTCGTTGCCGCTGGCTTCGCTGGACAAAATGGCCCTGAAATCCCGCCTCGATGCCATCGGAGCCACCGCATGAGCGCCCAGGCTGCCACCACCACGGCCCCTTCGGCCAACGCTTCGCCCATGAGCGTGTTCGAGCGTTACCTCACGGTGTGGGTGTTTCTGTGCATCGTCCTGGGCATCGTGCTGGGGCAGTGGTTGCCCGGTGTGTTCCAGGCCATTGGCCGCATGGAGGTGGCCCAGGTCAACCTGCCTGTGGGCGTGCTCATCTGGGTGATGATTTACCCCATGATGATCCAGATTGACTGGTCAGCCGTGCGCGATGTGGGCCGCAAACCCAAGGGACTGGCGCTCACGCTGATCGTCAACTGGCTGATCAAACCCTTCACGATGGCGGCTTTGGGCGTGCTGTTTTTCCAGCACATTTTTGCGCCCTGGGTCGATCCGGCCACGGCCAGCGAATACATCGCCGGCATGATTCTGTTGGGCGTGGCCCCCTGCACGGCCATGGTGTTTGTCTGGAGCCAGCTGGTCAAGGGTGACCCGGCCTACACCCTGGTGCAGGTCTCGGTCAATGACCTGGTGATGATCGTGGCCTTCGCGCCCATTGCCGCCTTTTTGCTGGGCGTGACCGATGTGACCGTGCCCTGGGAAACGCTGCTGCTGTCCACCATTCTGTATGTGGTGCTGCCGCTGGCCGCAGGCATGCTGACGCGCCGGGCGCTGGCCAGGCGCAGCCCCCATGCGGTGGGTGAGCTGGTGGCCAAGATCAAGCCCTGGTCGGTGGTGGGGCTGATTGCCACGGTGGTGCTGCTGTTCGGTTTTCAGGCCGAAACCATCGTGGCCAAGCCGCTGGTGATTGCGATGGTGGCCGTGCCGCTGCTGATCCAGACCTACCTGATC
Organism: uncultured Comamonadaceae bacterium; assembly: GCA_937868695.1. Classification (GTDB taxonomy): domain Bacteria; phylum Pseudomonadota; class Gammaproteobacteria; order Burkholderiales; family Burkholderiaceae_C; genus UBA2334. The sequence goes on along the minus strand of CALMMY010000326.1, from coordinate 4,620 downwards.
TTTTTCATCGGCTGGTGGGGCGCACGCTGGCTCAAATTGCCGCACAACATCGCTGGCCCGGCGTGCCTGATTGGCACATCCAACTTTTTTGAGCTGGCCGTGGCCGTGGCCATTTCGCTCTTTGGCCTGCAATCCGGTGCGGCTCTGGCCACCGTGGTGGGTGTGCTGGTGGAAGTGCCGGTCATGCTGTCACTGGTAGCACTGCTCAACCGCTGGCGGCCCGCCGACACGGACAAAGCCTGCATCTGATGGACACCGAACCTGCGAAAGGCGAGCAGCCCTCCATGAAGACCATCACCATCTACCACAACCCCAAATGCGGCACCTCGCGCAATGTGCTGGCCCTCATCCGCAACAGCGGCGTGGAGCCCGAGGTGATCGAGTACCTCAAAACCCCGCCCACCAAGGCCCGCCTGGCCGAGCTGGTGGCCGCCACCGGCCAGGGCGTGCGTGCCCTCATCCGCGAAAAAGGCACGCCCTACGCCGAGCTGGGCCTGGCCGATGCGAAGTGGAGCGACGACCAGCTGCTCGACTTCATGCTGGCCCACCCCATCCTCATCAACCGCCCGCTGGTGGTCACGCCGCTGGGCGTGAAGCTGTGCCGCCCGTCAGAAACCGTGCTCGACATCCTGCCCAACCCCCAGCAGGCCGCGTTTGCCAAGGAAGATGGCGAGCAGGTGGTGGATGCAAAAGGGCAGCGGCTTGCCTGAAGCCTCCCCCTGCCTCATGCAAGCCTGGGGCGCGCACCAGGCTGAGCTGCGTGGCTGGCTGCGCCAGCGCCTGCCAGACACGGCCACCGCGCAAGACTTGCTGCAAGACGTGTTTCTGAAAGCCTTGCGCCAGGGCCAGGCTTTTTGCGGTGTGGCCAATGCCCGCGCCTGGCTGTTTGAAGTGACCCGCAACACCCTGACCGACCACCTGCGCCGCCAGCACCCCACCGAGCACTGGACCGAGGCCGAGCTGGACAGCCTGCCCCAGCCCGCCGAGCCGGTGGCCGTGGTCGATCAGCTCACCGGCTGCCTGCGCCGCGTGCTGGCCGAGCTGGACGAAGCCGATGCCGACATCATTCGCCAGTGCGACCTGAACGGCCAGCGCCAGCAAGACTACGCCGCCGCCCACGGCCTGAGCCTGCCCGCCACCAAGGCCCGTCTGCGCCGCGCCCGCGAGCGCCTGCGTGCCGCCATGACGCAGGGCTGCCAGATTCAGACCTTGCCCGGCGGCGGCGTGGCCGATTTCGTGCCCCGCTGAACACCCACCCGCAGGCCACCTGCATGCCGCCTGCACGCCGGTGTGCATCCTTTTGCGGGGTGCTGCGTCTTCACGGGCATGAGCACCGCCACACCACCCCTTGCCCGTTGGCAACGCGCCAGAGCCTGGCCGTTGCAGCACCCCCGCGTTTTTCTGCCGCTGGCCGCCGCGCTGTGGTGGATGCTGTATCAAACGCTGGTGCCCGCCTCCGAATGGCTGGTGGCCCAGCTGCCTGTGGACCGCACCAGCCACCTGGGCGGTGCGCTGCAATTTTTCTTTTACGACACGCCCAAGGTGCTGCTGTTGCTGACCGGGGTGGTGTTCGTCATGGGCATGGTCAACAGCTACTTCACGCCCGAGCGCACCCGTGCGCTGCTGGCGGGCCGAAGCGAAGGCGTGGCCAACGTGATGGCGGCCACGCTGGGCATCGTCACCCCGTTTTGCAGTTGCTCGGCGGTGCCGCTGTTCATCGGGTTTGTGCAGGCGGGTGTGCCGCTGGGGGTGACGTTCTCGTTCCTGATTTCGGCCCCGATGGTCAACGAAGTGGCGCTGACCTTGCTGTTCGGCCTGTTCGGCTGGAAGGTGGCGCTGCTTTACTTGGGCTTGGGCCTGAGCGTGGCCATCGTGGCGGGCTGGGTGATTGGCCGCCTGAAGATGGAGGCTTACCTGGAAGACTGGGTGCGCGACATGCCCAGAATGTCTGCCGACTTCGACCCCGGCCACACCACCCTGGCCGACCGCGTGCAGGCCGGGTTTGCCTCGGTGCAAGAGATTGTGGGCAAAGTGTGGCCCTACATCCTGGCGGGCATTGCCATCGGTGCGGGCATACACGGCTATGCGCCGCAAGACCTGATGGCCAGCTTCATGGGCAAAGAGGCCTGGTGGTCGGTGCCGCTGGCGGTGCTGATGGGCGTGCCGCTGTACACCAACGCCGCCGGGGTCATCCCCATCGTGCAGGCGCTGCTGGCCAAGGGCGCGGCGCTGGGCACGGTGCTGGCCTTCATGATGAGCGTGATTGCGCTGTCGCTGCCCGAAATGATCATCCTGCGCAAGGTGCTGAAACTGCGGCTCATTGCCACCTTTGTGGCCGTGGTGGCCTCGGGCATTCTGATGGTGGGCTGGGTGTTCAACGCCGTGCTGTGACGGCGGCCTTTCACCCCCGACGCATTCAACACAAACAAACCACAACCCGGAGACCAACCCATGCCACGCCACCTATTGCCCCGCATTGCCCTGAAACATGGTCTGAAGCACATGCGTCAGGCCGCCGCACTGCTGGGCGGCTGTGCCCTGGCCTGGGCCGCCCAGGCGGTGGAAGTCAGCTTTCAACCTGTGGCCCCCAACGTGTACGCCCATGTGGGCGACACCGAAGGCCGCACCTACGAGAACGAAGCCCTCAACGCCAACATTGGCCTGGTGGTCACGCCCGCCGGGGCGCTGCTGATCGACTCCGGTGCCACCTTCAAGACTGGCGCAGACATCGCCGCCGCTGCCAGAAAGGTGACCCCGCAACCCATACGCTGGGTGGTCAACACAGGCGGGCAAGACCACCGCTGGCTGGGCAACGGCTACTTCAAAGCCCAGGGTGCAGACACCCTGGCCCACGCCAATGCCCAGGCCGACATGCAAGCCCGTGGCCCCGAACATTTGCGGGCCAACGCCCCGGTGCTGAAAGACAAACAGGATGGCACCGAGCCGGTGTTGCCCGCCCGCTGGCTGCAAGGCCCCGACAACACGCTGGACTTTTGCGGCGTGAGCGTGCGCTTCATCCACCGCAACGGCGGCCACACCCCCGGCGACATGCTGGTGGTTCTGCCCGCCAGCGGCGTGGTGTTCACTGGCGATGTGGTCTACACCGACCGCATCCTGGGCCTGCACCCGGTCAGCAAAACCAAAACCTGGGTGGCCAGCTTCGAGGCGCTGGAGGCGCTCCAACCCACCGTGGTGGTACCCGGCCACGGCAGCGTCACCACCCTGGCCCAAGCTCAGCGCGACACCGGCAACCTGCTCAAAGCCATGCGTGCCCACGCGGGCAAGGCGGTGGAGGCGGGCACCGACATCGGCACTGCCGTCAAAACCTTTGACGGCACCCCGTTCAAACACCTGAAGCATGCAGACGTGTGGCTGCCCCAGCTGGTCAACCGCACCTACCTGGAGATGGAGCAGGAGTGAGGGGTTTTTTATTTTTTACCAACCCAAGGAGATTGACATGGACATCAAAGTGCTCGGCAGCGGCTGCGCCAACTGCAAACACACCGCCAGGCTGATTGAAGAAGTGGCCCAGGCCCAGGGCGTGGCCATCACGCTGGAGAAGGTGGAGGAAATGCGGGCCATCATGGGCTACGGCGTGATGCGCACCCCCGCCGTGGTGGTCAACGGCAAGGTGGTGCATGCCGGTGGCATTCCGGCCCGCGACAGCGTGGCCCAGTGGCTGTCGGCCTGATCAGCCTGGCCCAGCCAGCTGCGCCATTCGGGCATCAGATTCCTTCAGACCGCAGCTGTCTGGCGCATTGTCAGTACCGGCAATTTCACCAGCCACGGTTCGCCACCCGCTGAACCGCTTGAGTGACCCATTTCGGCCAGTATTTAAGCAATGCCTCCTGCGGGCTTTGGGCGGCGCGGCGATGAGGCCCGCTGGCGCGGCTTGGCCTGGTCCAGTGCCTGCTGGCGCATGTCTTGGATGGAGGTGGTTGGCGTGACCAGCACATCCTGCATGTCGGCCAGGGCGTTGAGGGCTTCGAGCACGCGCACAAAGGTTTCCAGCGTGCAGCGGCCCGTTTGCTCGAAGTTGCGCAGCGTTTTGTCCGATACGCCCACGCGGGCGGCCAGCTCCTGGGTGGGCAGGTTCAGCGCCAGCCGCCGTGTGCGCACACGCTGGCCCAGCTCGCTGCACACTTCATGGGGGAGGGCTAGAGAGAAATCAGGCATATTTCTACCGATTGTCTCCGTGAATGGAATGTAAACGGTAAAAAGTTACCTTTAATTTCATCCACTCAGGCAGCCGCACTCTCGCTGCTTTCTTCCACTCTCGGAGTCCAGTGCCCCCGGTCTTCTTGCACCACGATGCGCTGCTTGACGATGCGCTCAACTGTTTTGATGCGCTCCATCACGCGGCAAATGGGTTCATTGCCTTGGGCGTGGGCGGCGTAGAGCAGGCGCACCAGCTTGTCGGCCCAGCGTGGCACCTTGCCCGACTTTTCCCAGCGGGCAATCGACTGGCCATCGATGCCCATCAGCTTGCCCAGTGCAGGTTGCGACAAACCCATGCCCGCGCTGCGGATGTAGCGCAGTTCAACACCTGTGAGGATGCCGAATTTGGCAGCCAGAGCCTGGCAGATCGCCTGCGTGAGGCCATCGCTGTCGTGAAACGAC
>CALMMY010000325.1 GCA_937868695.1 uncultured Comamonadaceae bacterium | reverse complement strand
GACCTGGTGACCGCCCCGCGCCAGCCGCTGATCGGGCCGGGGCTGCATGCCTGGGCGGATGCGCTGGCCAGTGGCCACGCGCCCGGCACCCTCACCACCGGGCCGGACGACCTGTGCGTGATGCCCTACACCTCCGGCACCACCGGCCAGCCCAAGGGCTGCATGCACACGCACCGCACCGTCATGAGCACGCTGGTGGGCGGGGTGCATTGGTTCGGGCGCACGCCCGATTCGGTGTACCTGTCGGTGCTGCCCTATTTCCACGTCACCGGGCTGGTGGGCGGGCTGCACGGGCCGCTGTACCTGGGATCGACCACGGTGCTGCTGTCGCGCTGGGACCGCGAAGCCGCAGCCGTCTGCATCGCCCGCCACCGGGTGAACGTGTGGCAGGCCATCTCGACCATGGTGATCGACTTCATGGCCAACCCCCGGCTGGGCCAGCACGATCTGTCCAGCCTGGATGCCGTGCGCGGAGGTGGTGCCGCCATGCCCGCCGCCGTACACGACCAGCTCAAGGCGCTGACGGGCGTGGCCTACGTGGAAGGCTACGGCATGACCGAAACCATGGCCGCCACCCACATCAACCCCCAGCACCGCCCCAAGCGCCAGTGCCTGGGCATTCCGGTGTTCGATGTGGATGCGCGGGTGATCGACCCCGTGACCTTTGCCGAAGTGGCCCAGGGTGAAAGCGGCGAAATCGTGATGCACGGCCCGCAGGTGATGCTGGGCTACTGGAACAACCCCGAAGCCACCCGCCAGACCTTCATCGAGCTGGATGGCAAACGCTTTTTGCGCTCCGGCGACCTGGGCCATATGGACGAGGACGGGTATTTCTTCATGACCGACCGGCTCAAACGCATGATCAACGCCTCGGGCTTCAAGGTCTGGCCCGCCGAGGTGGAAGCCATGCTCTACCACCACCCGGCCATCCAGGAGGCCTGCGTGATCGGCGCACACGACCCGCACCGGGGCGAAACCGTCAAAGCGATGGTGGTGCTCAAGGCCGGGGCCGCCGAGCACACCCGGTCCCAGGACATCACCGACTGGGCACACACCCACATGGCGGCCTACAAGGTGCCCCGCGTGGTGGAACTGGTGGCGACGCTGCCCAAATCGGCCACCGGCAAGGTGATGTGGCGCACCTTGCAGGCACAGCAAGCTGAGCGCGACGCACAGGCCTGATGCCCAAGAAACCCTGGGCATGACTCACAAGTCATGCGGCAAAGTGAGGGCTGGCACAAAAAATGCCACATTTGACGGTCAAAATGTGTGCTTCAAGAAAAATGTGCGCTTCACGAGAGAGTTGTACCGTTGCCAACACCACACCACCCAACCTGTAGACCACCCAGGCGCACCTTGTACCCACTGGTCATCACGGGTGTGCTGACCCTGCTAGGCACATTGGCCCAGGCCAACGAGCCCCCCGCATTCGGTGTCATCACCAGCGTCACGGGCAGCAGCCAGTTTGTGATCGACATCAAAAGCAGCGCCGATGCCCAGCCCGAGCGCAACCAGCGCATCATCAACGTGGCCGGTGTGCGTGGCGTGCGCCAGGATGCCAACGGCATCTACGCACTGGAGCGGCAGATTCTGGGCCGCGATGTGGAACTCAGTGGCTGCACCCGTGTGCCGCTGGCTCCCGACCAGCTGAGCTGCCACGTGATGATCAACATGGGCCGCAGCCTCAACCCATCGGTCAACCTGGCGGCCATGCTCAGCACCTGGGGGCTGGTACACCTCACCCAACCGCTGTCCACTCCACCCCAGTCGGCAGCCCAGGCAAGCGGTACACCGGCCAACAGTTCACAGGCACCCGCTTCCGGCCAGGAGTTCAAGCCGTTCACCCCTCCGCCCAATTTGCGCAAGTCAGCCAATTGAAGGCATGTGTGTAACAGCGGCACAGACGCTGTTCGGTCAGTCCAGCGCCCGGCCCTCGCCCGCTTCTTCCACCGTCTGCCCGTCGCGGATGTGGTAGATCCGCCGGAAGGTGGGGATGATTTTTTCGTCGTGGGTCACCACGATGATGGCCGTGCGGGCCTCGCGGGCCATGCGGTTCAAGATGCGCATCACGCCCAGCGCACGCTCGCTGTCCAGCGGCGCGGTGGGCTCGTCGGCCAAGATGACCGGCGGGCGGTTGGCCAGGGCACGGGCAATCGACACGCGCTGCTGCTCGCCGCCTGACAGCTGGCCGGGCTGGGCCTGCGCGCGGTGCTGCACGTCCAGCGCGGTCAGCAGTTCCAGGGCACGCTGGCGGGCCAAGGCGTTGGGCACGTCGGCCAGCATGGGCAGCAGGGCCACGTTGTCGGTCACGTCCAGAAACGGAATCAGGTACGGGGCCTGGAACACGAAGCCGATGCGGTCGCGCCGCAGCGCACGCAGGTCGGGCGTGCGCCAGCCGTTGTCGTAAATCACCTCGCGGCCCAGCGTCATGCGGCCTGCCGTGGGCTCGATGACGGCCCCCAGGCATTTGAGCAGCGTGCTCTTGCCCGAGCCCGATGGCCCCACCAGCCCCACCACCTCGCCGGGGGCCACCTGCATGTTGACGTTTTTCAGGGCCACCACGGCGGCATCGCCCGTGCCATAGACCTTGCGCAGGTTCTCGATGACGATGCCGCCACCGTGCACAGCTTCCGTCAGCGCAGGCCCGGTGGTCAGTTCGCCACCCAACGGCGGCCTGGCCAAGACAGCCGGGCTGGCAGCCGGGTGGGTGGCCTGGCGGGCAAACAGACGAAAAGGGTTGAAGCGGTTCATGCCGGGTCCTTCATCCGATGGCCGCGCCGGGATCGACCTTGAGCGCCGCCCGGATGGCCAGCGTGCTGGCCAGGGCGCAGATCAGCATGGTGATGCCCAGCCCGGTGAGCGCGTCGCTGTTGAGCAGCAGCACGTATTTTGGAAAGGCCGGAGCCCACAGCGTGGCCGCCACCTTGCCCACCACAAACCCGATCAGACCCAGGCCCAGCGCCTGTTGCAGGATCATGCTGGCGATGGTGGTGTTGCGCGTGCCGATGAGTTTGAGCACCGCAATCTCGCGCAGCTTGCCCAGCGTCATGGTGTAGATGATGAAGGCCACGATGGCCGCGCTCACAACCGAAAGAATCACCAGAAACATGCCGATCTGTTTGGCCGAATTGGCAATCAGCTTGGCCACCAGAATGTCTTCCATCTCGGCGCGGGTGAACACATTCACATGCTTCCAGCGCCGCAGCTCGGCGGCCACCTCGTCAGGCCGGGCACCGGGGGCCAGCTGCACCAGCACCGCGTTCACGTTGTGGCTGCTGGTTTGCAGTGCCTGCACCGCCTCCAGCAAGCCGGGCTGGCCGGGGCGGTTGAAAGCGGGGTTGGCGGCGGTACGGGCGCGGTCGGCCACGATGGCATCGTTGTCCTTCAGGAACTGCGCCTCCTGCGCGTCTTTCAGCGGCACAAACACCATCGGGTCGCCGCCCGACGACACCATGCGCCGCGCCAGCCCCACCACGGTGTAGTCGTGGCGGCGGATGCGGATGCGCTCGCCCAGCACAAAGCCGG
>CALMMY010000324.1 GCA_937868695.1 uncultured Comamonadaceae bacterium | reverse complement strand
CTTTGTTCAAGGCATGCGCTACGCCCGTGAACTCGAACTGGCGGGGTAACTTGTGTATAACGGGATGGCTCAAGCCACCAAAGACTCCAGCTGCACGCCGATGCAAGTGACGCAAACAGGTGCAAGAACCCCCAGCACAGGCTGTTGGAAGTGATGCTGCGAAAATCACGTCCATGTTCACAGGAATCATCACCGGTGTGGGAACCATTGCCTCCCTGCACGACCTGGGCTCCAGTACCCAGCATGGCAAACGCCTGACCATCAGCGCTCCCGATGGCTACCTGTCCGATGTGGGGCTGGGTGACAGCATCGCGCTCAACGGCGCGTGCATGACTGTCACCAGTCTGGATCAGGCGCAAAGCCAGTTCACCATCGACATTTCTGCCGAGTCGCTGGCGCGTACCGCCGGGCTGGCCGAGGTGGGGCGGCGCATCAACCTCGAAAAAGCCCTGCGTGCCCACGACCGCCTGGGCGGACACATCGTGTCCGGGCATGTGGATGGTGTGGGCACCGTCACCCTGTTTGCACAGGTGGGCGAGAGCTGGGAGCTGCGGGTACTGGCCCCCGCCGAGCTGGCCCGGTTTCTGGCCTACAAAGGCTCCATCACCATCAATGGTGTCAGCCTGACCGTCAACAGCGTGGCCGACAGCGCCGCAGGCTGCACAGTCAGCATCAACCTGATACCGCACACAGTACAAAACACCTCGCTCGGCAGTCTGGAGGCTGGGCACGCCGTCAATCTTGAAATTGACACCGTGGCCCGCTATGTGGAGCGCATGCTAAGCATGGGTTTGGGCAGCGCTGCCAAACCGGCCTGACAGGTCTGCGGCGACAATACGGGGTTTGATTGCCTGCCCGCAACAGATAGGCGGCAGTCAGGCAGCGCCCACCCAGCCGCTCCAACCGGAGCGTGGATTGAAACAAAACAACATGAGCGAAAGCATTGGCATGAACATCGCCACCCCATCCGCCACGGCTGCGTTGCAGCCTGTGGCCATTTCTCCTGTTGAAGACATCGTGGCCGACATGAAGGCAGGCCGCATCGTCATTCTGGTGGACGAAGAAGACCGCGAAAACGAGGGCGACCTGGTGTTGGCCGCCGACCATGTGTCGCCCGAAGCCATCAACTTCATGGCCCGCCACGGGCGGGGCCTGATTTGCCTCACCCTCACCCGCGAACACTGCGAACGCCTGAAACTGCCGCCGATGGTGCCGCGCAACGGCACCAAAATGGGCACGGCCTTCACCGTGTCGATTGAAGCCGCCGAAGGCGTGACCACCGGCATTTCCGCCGCCGACCGCGCCCGCACCGTGGCCGCCGCTGTGGCCCCGCGTGCCCAGGCCGAAGACCTGGTGCAACCCGGCCACATTTTTCCGCTGCAAGCGGTAGAAGGCGGCGTGTTGAGCCGCGCCGGGCACACCGAAGCCGGTTGTGACCTGGCCGCCATGGCCGGTTGCTCGCCCGCTGCCGTGATTTGCGAAATCATGAAAGACGATGGCACGATGGCCCGTCTGCCCGACCTGCAACTGTTTGCAGCCGAGCACGGCCTGAAAATCGGCACCATTGCCGACCTGATCGAACACCGCAGCCGCACCGAGTCGCTCATCGAAAAGCTGGGCCAGCGCCAGTTGATGACGGCCTTTGGTGAATTCACCGCCCATGCCTTCCGCGATCAACCCAGCGGGGCGTTGCACCTGGCACTGGTCAAGGGCAGCTGGAGCAAAGAAACCGAGGTGCCCGTGCGCGTGCACGAGCCCCTGTCGGTGCTGGATGCACTGGAAATTGGCCGCTCCATGCACTCTTGGAGCCTGGAGTCCAGCCTGCGCTACCTCGAAAAGCAGGGTCACGGGCTGGCCGTTCTGCTCAACTGTGGCGAGTCTGCCGAGCAGTTGTTGTCGCAGTTTCAGGGCACCGCCCGCTCGGCCCAGGCCCCGGAGCGTGGCCGCATGGACTTGCGTACCTACGGCGTGGGCGCACAGATTCTGCGTGAATGCGGTGTGCGCAAAATGAAGTTGATGGGCCAGCCGCGCCGCATGCCCAGCATGACCGGCTACGGCCTGGAAGTGACCGGTTTTATTCCCAAGGAGTGACCCATGTTTGGAGCGAACAAAGGCAAAGCCGACCGCCTGGCCGGTACAGACCTGCGCATTGGCGTGGTGCAGGCACGGTTCAATGAAGACATCACCAACACCCTGGCAGAGGCGGCATTGAGCGAGCTGCAACGCCTGGGCGTGGCTAGCGAAGACATCACGCTGGTGAGGGTGCCCGGAGCCCTGGAAGTACCGGTGGCCTTGCAGGCCTTGGCCGAAAAGGGCGACTTCGATGCCCTGATTGCGCTGGGCTGCATCATCCGGGGCGAAACCTACCACTTTGAGCTGGTGGCGAATGAATCGGGCGCGGGCGTGACCCGCGTGTCGCTGGACTACCAGTTGCCGATTGCCAACGCCATCATCACCACCGAAGACATGCCCCAGGCCATTGCCCGCCAGACCGAAAAAGGCGTGGATGCCGCCCGCGTGGCCGTTGAAATGGCCAACCTGCTTGAAGAACTGGGCTGAATGCCTCACCCCCTCCCCCATGACTGAACCACACACCCCTGCGCCTGCTCCTGCTGCCGATACCGCCCCTGCCCGCCCTGCCCGCGCCAAGAAGGCCTCTGAAAAATCAGGCCGCACCCGTGCGCGTGAGTTTGCGCTGCAAGCCCTTTACCAGCACTTGGTGGGCCGCAACGAAGCCAGCGACATCGACCTGTTTACCCGCGACCTGAGCGGATTCCACAAAGCCGACAGCGCCCACTACGATGCCCTGCTGCACGGCAGCATTGCACAAAGTGCCGAGCTGGATGCGCTCATCCTGCCCATGCTGGACAGGCCAATGGCCGAGGTGTCACCCATCGAACACGCTGTGCTGTGGATCGGTGCCTATGAACTCCAGCACTGCCTGGATGTGCCGCTGCGCGTCGTCATCAATGAATGCATTGAGCTGGCCAAAGCCTTTGG
>CALMMY010000323.1 GCA_937868695.1 uncultured Comamonadaceae bacterium | reverse complement strand
CGGTGAGCAGGGCGCGGTCTTTGAAGGTGCCGGGCTCGCCCTCGTCGGCGTTGCAAACCACGCTGCGCAGTGGCCCAGTGGCATCGCGGCAGGCCTGCCACTTGCGTGCCACCGGAAACCCCGCGCCACCGCGACCGCGCAAGCCAGCGCGGGCCAATTCGTCAATCAGGGCTTGCGGTTCGCGGGCCAGCACGGTGGGCAGTGCCGGTGCGTCCGATGGAATGCCAGATAGCAGCGGCCCGGCGCGGTAAACGCGGTTTTCTACATGGAACCAGTCGGCGGGCCATTCGGTCACGGGCACCTCGGCCAGCAGGAGGTCGGCGAGTGCATCGACCCGTTCGGCATCCAGGCGGGTGACCACCTGGTGGTGGTTGACCAGCAGCGCAGGCCCCTGGTCGCACAGGCCGGTACACGATGCCTTGTCCACGCTGAAGCGGCCTTGGGCATCCACTTCGCCGGGCTGGATGCCCAGCCGCTGGCAGAGCCTGTCCATCAGCGCGTGGCTGCCCAGCATGCGGTCGGTGACGTTGTCGGAGAACAGCACCCGCGTGCGCCCCACCGGGCGGGTGTGAAAAAAGCGGTAGAAGGTGGCCACGCCTTCGACATGGGCCAGCGTCAGGTGCAGTGCGCGGGCAATGTGAACCAGCAAGGGGCGGGACAGCCAATGGGTGTGTGCCTGGGTCTCGCGCAGCACCTGCACCAGTGCGTGCGGATCGTGGCCCCAGCGGGCAAGCACGGCATCGGCCAAGGTGTTGGGGTCGGTGCTCAAGGGTCTCCCAATCCAAATCGGTGCATTTTGCCCCTCAAACCCACACGCGACAAGCCCAGCTCCTGGGCGGCGCGGGTCTTGTTCCAGCGGTGGCGCAACAGGGTTTCGCGCAGCAGCATGGCCTCAATCACATCCAGCCGTTCGCTCAGGGTGCCGCTCTGGGGCACGGCAGACAGGAGGTCGCCACCTCCGCCTGTGCGCCCCTGCAACACGCGGGCCGAGAACGCGCCGGGCGGCAGCGTTTCCCCGTCGTGCAGGGCCAGGGCGCGGGCAATCTCGTTGCGCAACTCGCGGATGTTGCCCGGCCAGGGGTAGGCCAGCAGGCAGGCCAGGGTTTCATCGGGCAGGGTGGCTCCGGGGTGGCCCAGCTCGGCTGCCACATCCAGCGCCAGCTGGCGGGCAATGGGGGCGATGTCGGCCACGCGCTCGCGCAGCGGCGGCACGGTGATGCCGATGCCCGCCAGCCGGTAATACAGGTCTTCACGAAACAGGCCGTCGCGCACCCGCTGCTCCAGCTGGCGGTGGGTGGCGGCAATCACCCGCACATTCACCTGGATGGGCCGCACGCCGCCCACGGGCCGCACCTCGCCTTCTTGCAGCACCCGCAGCAGCTTGACCTGGAATGCGGGCGAGGTTTCGCCGATTTCGTCCAGAAACACCGTGCCCCCGTTGCCACGCTGGAACAGGCCGGGGTGATCCTCGAACGCGCCCGTAAACGCGCCGCGCTTGTGGCCGAACAGCTCGGATTCGAGCAGCGAATCGGGGATGGCCGCGCAGTTTTCCACCACAAACGGGCCGGTCTGCCGGGGTGATGCGTAGTGGATGGCGCGGGCCAGCAGCTCTTTGCCGGTGCCCGACTCGCCCAGCACCAGCACCGGAATGTCGTAGCGGGCCACGCGCTGGGCCATCTGGCACACCTGGTCGAGCGGGCTGCCCTTGGCCCGCACGATGCGCTCGAAGCCGAAGTGGCTGCGGGCCTGGGCCATCTGGCTGGCGGTGCGCTGGCGCAGCACCCGTGTGCTGGTGCGCAGCTCCAGATCGAGGCGGCTGGTCTGCTGTTGCAGCGCCTGCGCCTCCATTGCGTTGCGCACCGATTCCAGCAAATGGTCGGGCGACCAGGGCTTGAGGATGTACTGGTAAATGCCCGCCTCGTTGATGCCCGCAATGATGTCTTCGCTGTCGGTGTAGCCCGAAATCAGGATGCGCACGGTGTTGGGCCAGCCCTCGCGCACCTCTTTCAGAAACACCACGCCGGTCATGCCGGGCATGCGCTGGTCGCACAGAATCACGCTGACCGGCTGGCGCTGCAACAGGCCCCGTGCCTCGTCGGCGCTGCTGGCGGTGAACACGGTGAAATCTTCGTCCAGCGTGCGGCGCAGGGCATCTTGCGAGCGCACTTCGTCGTCCACCACCAGCACGGTGGGCAGCACGTCATGGGGCGGCAGCGGGGCCGCAGGGGTGTGGATGGGGGCAGACAAGGGGGCGATCCGTGTGTTCAGCAGATGGGTTCGGCAACCGGGTGGGGCGGCAAAAAGGGTCAGCAAAAAGGGTCAGCAGATGCGTGGCAGTTGCTCGCCACTGAGCCAGTCCACCACCCGGCGGCCACCGAAGCGGGTGTCCATCTGCACAAAGTGGTGCGGGTCGGCGGTCACTTCACCGATGCGGGCCGCGTCGCCACCCAGCGGGTGGGCCTGCATGGCGGCCAGCACGGCATCGGCGGCTTCCGGGGCGACGATGGCCACCAGTTTGCCCTCGTTGGCCACGTACAGGGGGTCAAGGCCCAGCAGTTCGCAGGCGGCATCCACCTGGGGCTTGACGGGAATGGCCGCCTCCTGCAAGCGCATGCCCACGCCCGACTGGCTGGTAATTTCGTTCAGCGTGGTGGCCAAGCCGCCGCGTGTGGGGTCGCGCAGCACGCGTACCGCGCCCGGCGCGGCGGCCAGCAGGCTGGCCACCAGGGTGTGCAGCGCAGCGGTGTCGCTTTTTATGGTGGTTTCGAACGCCAGCGATTCGCGCTGCGACAGCACGGCCACGCCGTGATCGCCAATGGTGCCCGACAGCAGAATCACATCGCCCACCCGCGCGTTGCGACCACTGACAGACACGCCCGGCGGCAGCACGCCCACCCCGGTGGTGCTGATGAACACGCCATCGCCCTTGCCTTTTTCCACCACCTTGGTGTCGCCTGTCACCACCGGCACACCGGCCTCGCGGGCGGCGTTGCCCATGCTTTGGACAATGCGTTGCAGGTCGGCCAGCGGAAAGCCTTCTTCGATGATGAAGCTGGCGCTGAGGTACAGCGGCACGGCCCCCAGCATGGCCACGTCGTTGACGGTGCCGTGCACCGACAGGCAGCCGATGTCGCCGCCGGGGAAAAACAGCGGCGAAATCACATGGCCGTCGGTGGCCATCACCAGGCGGCCCCCGGCGGGGTCGAAGCCCGGCAGCGGCAGTGCCGCCCCGTCGTCGCCCTGGCGCAGAAAGGGGTTGTCGAGGGCGGGCAGAAACAGCTCTTCAATCAGCTGTGCCCCCGCCTTGCCGCCCGCGCCGTGGCCCATGTCGATGCGCCCGTGCTTGATGTCCAACGGGCGGGTGTAGTTCTTTTTCACGGGGCTGGCCACGGGCGGTGTGCTGGCTGTGGGAGTGTCGGTGATGGTGGTCATGCGGTGGTCTCCAGTACCGGGGCGGCTACCACGGGAATATCGCGGAAACGGCCATAGGTGTAATGCGCGGCGCAAGCGCCTTCGCTGGACACCATGCACGAGCCGATGGGGTTCTCCGGCGTGCAGACGGTGCCGAAAATTTTGCAGTCCCTGGGCTCTTTCACGCCGCGCAGAATGGCCCCGCACTCGCAGGCTTTGTTGTCGGGCACGGCTTTGTAGGCCAGGTTGAAGCGGTGCTCGGCATCGAAGGCGCGGTAGGCCTCGCGGATGCGCAGGGCCGACAGCGGCATGGTGCCCAGACCCCGCCATTCAAAGGCCTCGCGCAGCTCGAACACCTCATCCATCAGCGCCTGGGCGTTGCGGTTGCCGGTGGGCGTGACGGCGCGGATGAACTCGTTTTCCACCTCGGCACGGCCCTCGTTGACCTGGCGCACCAGCATCAGGATGGCCTGCAACACATCCAGCGGCTCGAACCCTGCAATCACCACCGGCTTTTGGTACTCGGCGGCGAACTTGGCGTAGGGGTCGGAGCCGATGATGATGCTGACGTGTGCGGGGCCGACAAAGCCTTCGATGGTGGCGGTCTCTTCCGCTTCCGCCCCATCCAGAATGGCACGGATGGCGGGGGGGGTGAGCACATGGCTGCACATCACGCTGAAGTTGCTCAGGCCTTCGCGGGCCGCGTCGCGGATGACCAGTGCGGTGGGCGGTGTGGTGGTCTCGAAGCCGATGGCAAAAAACACCACCTGCCGCTCCGGGTTGGCGCGGGCCAGTTGCAGCGCATCGGCAGCCGAATAGACCATACGGATGTCGCCACCCCGCGCCTTGGCCTTGGTCAATGAGAGGTTGTCGGATGCGGGCACACGCATGGTGTCGCCGTAAGTACACAGAATCACGTCGTGCTTCAGCGCCAGCTCGATGGCCAAGTCCACCCGGCCAATGGGCAGCACACACACCGGGCAGCCGGGGCCGTGGATCATGCGCACGTTGGGCGGCAGCAGCTCCAGCACGCCGTAGCGGCTGATGGCATGCGTGTGGCCGCCGCAGAACTCCATGAAGCGGTAGGCATGGCCGGGCCGCACCTCGGCGGCAATGCGCTGCGCGATCTGGCGGGCCAGCGCGCCGTCGCGGAACTCGTCGATGTATTTCATGTTGCCTCCGTGGTGGCTGTGGTGCGCTCCATGTCGGCCATCTCGGCAAACAGCGCCAGCGTGCGTTGGGCTTCTTCGGGGTCAATGGTGCCGATGGCATGGCCCACATGGACGATCACGTAGTCGCCCACCTGCACGCCGTCCACCAGCGCCACCGAAATTTCCTTGCGGATGCCGCCGAGGTTGACCACCGCCTGGTCGTTGGGCCGCAGCTCGACCACGAGTGCGGGAATGGCTAGACACATGGTTCAGGCTCCTTCATCAGATTCGGATGCAAACGGGAATTCAAGTTGGCCTGTGGCGCGGTGGCCATGCAGACGCGTTGCGCCACCCAGGCCTGGCCCAGCGCCAGCCCGGCATCGCCACAGCTGTGTGCCTCGGGGCGCAACACGGTCAGGCCAGCCGATTGCAGGCGTGCTGTCACGCGCTCGCACAGGATGCGGTTGAAAAAACAGCCCCCGCCCAGGCACACGGTGGCACAGCCGTGCTGGCGTGCGGCGCGGTGCGCCCAGTCGGCCAGGGCATCGGCCAGCGCCAGGTGAAAGCCTGCGGCGGCGGCATCCAATTCAGTTGCACTGGCACCCGCTGACGCTGCAAACAGGTGCGGCATGAGGCCACTCAGGTCAAGCCGGTTCTGGCCGTCGATGGCGGCCCCGGCCAGCGGTGGCAGGTCGGGTTGGCGCAGCAGTGCCCTGTGGGCCGCCTGCTCCAGCGCGATGGCGGCCTCGGCCTCTTCGGTCTGGCGCACGCACAGGCCCAGGGCACCGGCTGCCGCGTCAAACCAGCGGCCTGCGCTGCTGGTGGGCGGGCAGTTCAGCCCGCGTGCCAGCATCTGCTGCACGCCTGCGGCCAGGCTGTGGCCCACCACGGGCGCAAAGCGCGGTGTGATGTCAGGGTTGCGGCCCAGCGCGTGCAGGGCGCTGGCGGCCATGCGCCAGGGCTCGCGGGCCGCACGGTCGCCGCCGGGCAGGGCCAGCGGGGTCAGGTGGCCCAGGCGCTGCCAGTTTGCACCGTCCACCCAAAGCAGTTCTCCGCCCCAGGCCGCGCCGTCGGTGCCCAGGCCCACGCCGTCCAGCGCCAGGCCAATGGCTGGGCTGTCCACATTGTGCTCGGCCAGCACCGCCGCGATGTGCGCATGGTGGTGCTGCACGCCGATGGCGGGCACGCCCAGCTCGGCTGCCAGCCGCAGTGCCAGCCGTGTGCTGAAAAAATCCGGGTGCAGGTCGTGTGCCACGGCGGCCACGGGCTGGCCGTGCGCCGCCAGCAGGCGGTGTACCGATGCCTCCAGCGCCGCACAGGCCGCCGGATCGCTCAGATCGCCGTGCGGCGGCGACCATACGGGCCGGCCATCGTCAGCCAGCAGGCAGGCGGCGTTTTTCAGCCAGGCACCGCAGGCCAGCACGGTGGGCAAGGGGGGGCGGTTCATGGTGATGCGTGCGGGCTGCGCAGTGTGGGCCGACGGTGACGGCAGGCGGGGTAGGCTGGCGTGGCGGTATCGGCTGGCAGCGTCGTCAATGGGCTGCACCGGACGCACTGGCCGCAGCAGAGGGATTGGCCGCCAGCGCCGCCCTGGCCTGGGCCAGCTCGGCTTCCAGCTGCTGCACGCGCTGGCGCAAAGCGGTCTCGGCATCGGTCTCGGCAGGGTGGTGGTGGCCGTGGCCCAGGGCATGGTCCAGCCAGTGCAGCCAGTCGCCCATGCCTTCGCCCGTGGTGGCCGAAAGCTGGATGATTTCAATGGCCGGGTTGACGCGCCGCGCCAGCTCAATGCAGCGGGCCACGTCGAACTTCACATGCGGCAGCAGGTCGATCTTGTTCAGGATCATCAGCTGCGAGGCAGCAAACATGTCGGGGTACTTCAGCGGCTTGTCCTCGCCCTCGGTCACCGACAGGATGGCCACCTTGGCCGCTTCGCCCAAATCCCACACGGCGGGGCACACCAGGTTGCCGACGTTCTCGATGAACAGCAGGCTGTGGCTATCGTGGTCATGGCTGTGCGCATGTTCGTGACCATGCTCATGCTCATGCGTGTGACCGTGGTCGTGGCCCGGCGCATGGCTGTGGTCATGGTCGTGCGTGTGCCCGTGGTCATCGGCATGTGTGGCGTGCGTGTGCAGCCGGGCGAAGGCCTCGGCCACCATCGGGGCATCCAGGTGGCAGCCCTTGCCGGTGTTGACCTGGATGGCCGGTGCGCCGGTGGCGCGGATGCGGTCGGCATCGAAGCTGGTCTGCTGGTCGCCCTCGATCACGGCCACGTGCAGGCCGGGGGCGTGGGTGCGCAGCGCCTCGATGGTGGCGCACAGCAGCGTGGTCTTGCCCGAGCCGGGGCTGGACACCAGGTTGAGCGCGGTCACGCCGTGCGCCAGAAAGTGCGCCCGGTTCTGCCCGGCCACGCGGTTGTTGGCCCCCAGGATGTCGGTCTCCAGCTTGATGGCCCGCACCTGGCTCATGCCGGGCACCGACACGCGGGCGGCACCGGCACCGAAGTGCAGGTCGCCGCTGGTTGGGTTCATTTGTGCCGTGGTGGTGCCCGTATCGGCACATCCGCAAACTACGCACATGGTCTGTCTCCTTCGTTGTTGTGTCCGGGGGCTGTGCCCACGGGTGTGGTTTCAATCATCGCCGACCATCATGTCCAGCACACGCAATTCCTGCCCGCCCGTGGGCTGGAGCTGGAAGCCGCCGCACTGCGGGCAGGCATCGCCGCGCCGGGCAATGGCCACGGTTTGCCCGCAACCCAGGCACCAGGCCTGGCCGGGAGGCGTTTCAATGGATATCTGTGCGCCTTGCAGCAGCGTGCCGGGGGCCAGGCTCTCCAGCGCAAAGCGCAGCGCCCGCACATCCACGCCCGCCAGCTCCCCGGCTTCCAGGCGCAGCGAGATCAGCCGCGTGAATCCTTCGCGCCGGGCGGCATCTTCCACCAGTTGCAACACGCCACCGGCCAGGCTGGCTTCATGCATGGGTTGTCTCCGTTGTGCTGGGGGCTGCGGCCATTTCAAAAGGCACGCAGGGGTCAAAGGCCGCCATCAGCAAGCGCACCCGGCGCTCTGCCTCGGCAGCGGGTTGGTCGGCATCCAGCCGGGCAATGGCCTGTGCCACCGCGCCGTGCGGATGGAAATTCCATTCGGTGGGGGCGAGCACGTTGCAGGCCCGCACGGTCGGCTGGCCTGTGCCCAGGTTCAGCTCCACCCGGTGGACCAGCAGTCCGCGCGCCATCTCCACCCAGGCCAGGCCCTGGTGGGTGCCGGTCTGCACCGCGCCGTGCAGCAAGGGCTCGGGCTGGTCTGGCGTGTGCAGGCACAGGCGCACCAGCTCGGCCAGGCGGCTGCCCAGCAGGCCCCAGGGAGTGGGCGGATCAAGCGGCCACCGGGGTAGCGGGTGGTTCAGCCGCGTCCAGCTGCCCGTGTGGGCACAGCCACCCAGCCAATGCGGGGCCAGGCTGAAACCGGGCTGTGTGCGCAAGGCCTGGGCCAGGTTCAGCATGCCGCTGCTGTCGGCATGGGCATGCAAAGCGTTGGCGGGGTTCAGCGGCACGGGGTCGTCTGCTGACTTGGCGGCGTGCAACAGGGTGGCCAGCCAGCCGGTGTGGCGGCTGGCCCAGTCGGCCAGCCAGTCAGTGCCACCGGCCTGCCACTGGTGCGCCCAGGTGGTGGCGGGCATGTGCAGCAGTTCGTGCTCCAGCCAGGCCAGGGTGGCGGGCCAGGGGTCGCTGTGGTGGCCAGCCGGTTGGAGCAGCGGGCAGCGTTGCAGCGCGGCATGGGCATGGGCTTGCACGGCCAGATCGGATGGGGCCGCCTGCGCAGCCCCGGCTGGCGTGGCATCGGCGGCCAGCAGGCGCGGCCAGTCCAGGCCCATGCGGCGGACGTGCTCCTGGGCGGTTTCGGTGCGCAGGCGCTGGGCCACCTGCTGCGGTGGCGGGGCGGCCTGCACGCCGGGCTGGGCCTCATTCAGCGCCGCATGCACAGCCAGTTGGGCGCACAGGCGGTGGGCATGGCTGCACAGGTTGAACACGCTGGCCAGCAGCCCCGGCAAGGCAGCGGCGGTCTGGCCCACGGCCAGGCGAGAAGCCCAGTCGCGGCGGCTGCTTTGCAAGGCACATGGCGGGCGGGCTCCGGGCACCACGCACAGGCTGCCAGCCAGGCTCGCCATGCCCGCCATGCCCACTGCGCCCGCCGACGCAGACATCCCTGTGGCCGAAGCAACCGTTGCACTCATGCCGCCGCCCCCTGTCGCGGGCGGCCACCCAGCAAAAACGACCGGCGTGCGGGCACGGGTTCGGCAGGCGTGGCCGGGTTGGTCTGGCTGGGCGGGGTGGCAGGCGTGGTCGGGGCATCGGCAGAAGGCCGCAGCAGCGCCAGCGAGGCCAGCGCGGTTTCGCGGGCCAGCGCCTGGCTGCTGAATCCGTTCATCGGAGAAAACAGCGCACAGGTTTCGTGCCAGCCAATCGCCTCGTCATGCCCGCCGATGAAATCAAACCGCTCGTTGCCAAACCGGCGCACCGCACGGCACCCCACCCGGTTGCCGTGCGGCAGCACCGCCAGCGGCAGGCGCACCAGGCTCATGAACCAGGGCGTGACCAGCACCCCCTCGGCCACGGGTGGGCTGCCCGCGTCGTCTTCGGTTTGCGCCGCCCACTCGAAGCCCACCGCCTCCACGCACAGCGCCGGGTTCAGCAGCGGAAGGCCCGCCATGCGCTCGGCTTGCACACGCGCAAAGTGCCGGGTCAGGGCATCCACGCGCTGCTGGAGGGCGGCGGCGGTGGGCTGGGGTAAGGAGGGGGCGGCCACGGCTTCAGGCCTCTTCATCATCATGATCGGGCAGCAGCAGAAACTGGTCGGGGTCGCAGTCGCAGTTGGGGCAGCGCCAGTGCGACGGCAGGTCGGCAAACGGGGTGCCGGGTGCAATCTGCCACTGCGGGTCGCCCAGCGCCGGGTCGTACACCCACCAGCAAATTTTGCATTCCAGGCGCGAGCCGGGCCGCAACACATTGCGGTTGCCCAGGTACGAGCCTTCAAAGCCTTCGAACGCGGGTTGACTCATGGCATGGCCCTCGCAGCAGGGGTGTGGACGGCGGTGGCCGTGGCGGTGGGGTGTGGCATCAGGCCTGTTCCAGGTACTTCACCAGATCGAGCAGGCGGTCGTGCGAATCGCGCAGGTCTTCGGGGGCGGCCATCGCCACCTCGGGCATGTCCACCACTTCCACCGTGTTGAGAATGACTTTGTCCATCGAGTTGTAGTACACCACGCGCCAGCAGTTGGGCAGGCGGGTGTTGGAGATGCGGCAGTTGCCGTAACCGCGCGACAGCATCAGCACCCGGCCCGTGCCCAGGTGGTGGTCCAGAAACCCGATGTCTTCGGGCGTGACCGGCAGCAGCGTGAGGTTGACCACATGCGGCAGCTTGCCCGGCTTCCAGCTGGCCACCTGGTCGCGGATTTCCTCGATCAGCATGGGCGCGTTCTGCACATTGGGGGGCAGCGCACCCACCCACTGCGGCATGGTGCCCGCCAGCCACACATCGTCCTTTGCAATGGCCCGCAGCAGGGCGGGCACGGGGCCCACCTCGATGGCATCGTCCACCAGCCGACGCTCACCGTCATCCTGCATGCGGAAGGTCATCAACCGCCACACACCGGCCATCACGGCTTCCTGCACGCGCACTTCCAGCAGGCCATCGGGTTCGCGCACCAGGGCACTGGCTTCGCCTTCGCCCATGATCTGGTTGATCAGCGCCAGGTCGGCGGCGGGCATGGCGTTCAGCGACACCTGGCCGCCGGGGCCGCTTTCAGCCGTGCGATCCAGCAGCGCCAGCACCTGGGCCAGCGCGGCGCGGGCCGCATCGCGCCCGGCCAGCTCTTCGGGCTCGGGCAGCACGGGTGGGCGGTAGGTGTCCATGTCTTTGGGCATGGGCAGGTAGTCCAGCGTCTCGTCTTCAAGCTGTGTGCCGGGGCCGATGGCCACCACGGGAATGGGAAAGTCTTTCATGGCGTGTGTCCTTTCGCGGGTGCGCTGTGTGCAAGGTGTGCGGTGGTGGGTGTGCGGGCTTCAGTGGCAGCCGCTGCCTGGGGCCGCGCCATGCTGGCTGACCACGGGGATGCCGATGGTGGGCGGGCGCGAAGGCGGCAGGCTGAGTGCGGCGGCCACACCTTGCAGGTACACGTCCCAGTCCTGCATGCCCGCAATGGCCGTGACGTACTGGCCGTCGCGGAAGAACAGCAGCGTGGGCCAGCGTTGCGAGCCATAGCGGCAGGCCACGGCATCTTCGTTGTCGCGCGGCACCACGGCCACCGCAAAGCGGCGGGGAAAAGCCTTCATCAGCTCGGGCAGCACGGCGGCCACGTCCTGGCCCTCGGGAAAGCGCACCGGGTCACCGGCCAGCAGCACCACGCGGTCGCCGCCACCGGCCACCCAGTCGGCCACCGTGGTTTCGGTGACCCAGGCCGCGCCAAAGTCGCGGGCCAGCCGCATCACCAGCGGTGGCGCGGGGTTGGTGTCGGGCGGCGGCATGCCAAAGGCCGTGGCGGCGCTGGCGGTGGTG
>CALMMY010000322.1 GCA_937868695.1 uncultured Comamonadaceae bacterium | reverse complement strand
GAGCCTGGGCCGCGTCACGCCAGCGCAGGTGCAAGCGGTGGCCCAACGCTACTTTTCCGACGACCAACTGACCCAGGCCGTGCTGGTGCCCGACCGCGAGGCCCTGGCCAAGCGCCAGCAGGCTGCGGCCCAACGCCCCAGGCTGGATGTGCGGCATTGAGTCGTCCATCAGCCTGGTCATCAAATTTCATAGCTGCTTGCGCATTTCCAAAAAGCGCAATGTGCTCTTTCCTTTTTAAAAATCCACCATGAAATTATTCACAGCAAGCAAGTCAATTCAGAAAAGCGCAGCAGCGGTTTTCTTGTGGTTGTGCTGGGGCATGCATGCATCAGCCGCTCCGCTGGTGGAGCGTTGGCAGCATGACAGCGGGGCCCAGGTGGCGCTGGTGGCCAGCCCCGGCATTCCCATGCTCGACATCCGGCTGGACTTTGACGGTGGCAGCCGGTTTGACCCACCCGCACAGGCCGGTCTGGCCGGTGCCGCTGCCCTGATGAGCCAGCGCGGGCTGGCCGCCAGTGCGCAGCAGCCTGCGCTGGACGAAAACCAGCTCACCGAACGCTGGATGGATCTGGGTGCCCAGTGGTCGGTGGGTGCAGGGGCCGACCGGCTCAGCGCCTCGCTGCGCACGCTCACCGCCCCCGATGTGCTGCCCGCTGCGGTGGCGCTGGCGGCCCGCCAGCTGGCCCATCCGGTGTGGACGGGGCATGACCCCGCCGCCACCCAGGCGGCCCAGGCCACCCAGGCGGTCTGGCAGCGTGAGCGTGAGCGCATGGCCGCTGCCTGGCGCAATGCCCGCACCCAGCCTGCCACCATCGCCCAGCAACGCTTTGCGGCTGCGGTGTACGGCAACCACCCCTACGGACTGGAATCCACGCCCGACACGCTGGAGCGCATTGCCCTGGCCGACATGCAGACTTTCTGGCAGCGCCATGTGCAGCCCTGCCATGCCCGCATCAGCCTGGTGGGAGCCATCAGCCGTGCGCAGGCGCAGGACATCGTGACCCAGCTCATGGCTCCGTTGCAGGTGGCCCGCCCTGAGGCTTGCACCCGGCTGCCCGCCGTGCCCGAGGTGCAGCCATTGCAGGCCGCCAGCGACATCCGCGTGCCGCTGGGCACGGCCCAGGCCCATGTGCTGCTGGGCCAGCCCGGACACCGCCGCGCCGACCCTGACTTTTTCCCGCTGCTGCTGGGCAACTATGTGCTGGGCGGCGGCGGCTTTGTCTCCCGCCTGACCAGCGAGGTGCGCGAAAAGCGTGGTCTGAGCTACGGCGTGTACAGCTACTTTGCGCCCGGCATGCATGCCGGTGCCTTTGCCGTGGGCCTGCAAACCCGCCCCGACCAGGCCGACCAGGCCCTGGCCGTGGCCCGGCAGGTGGTGCAGCAGTTTGTGGACGAAGGCCCCACCGAGGCCGAGCTGGCTGCCGCCAAGGATTTCATGGTCAACGGTTTTGCTTTGCGCATCGACACCAACCGCAAGCTGCTGGACAACGTGGCCAACATGCTCTGGTTCGATCTGCCTGCCGACTATCTGCAAACCTGGACGCAGGCTGTGCAGGCCGTCACCACCGCCGACATCCGGCGTGCGTTTGCCCGTGTGTTGCAGCCAGCACGCATGGTGTCGGTGGTGGTGGGCGGGCAGGGCGGGTAAGCTCAGGCCATGACCCGTTCCAAACTCAAACCGTCCGCCGCTGCCCAGCGCCTGGACCCTTCGACCCGCCCGGCGCGGCCCGTCCGCACCCAGCGCACCCGCGCAGACGCACCCCAGGAGGTGCGCATCATCGGTGGCCTGTGGAAGCGCACGCCGCTGCCCGTGGCCGATCTGCCCGGCCTGCGCCCCACACCCGCCAGGGTGCGCGAAACCCTGTTCAACTGGCTGGGCCAGGATTTGAGCGGCTGGCGCTGCGTGGATGCGTTTGCAGGCTCGGGTGCCCTCGGCCTCGAAGCTGCCTCGCGCGGAGCCGCCGAGGTGCTGCTGATCGAGCACAACGCCCAGCTGGTGGACAGCCTGCGCCAGATTTCCCGCCGCCTGCTGGCGGGCGCAGTGGCTTCTGCTTCGGCCAGTACACCCGTGGTGCGTGTGGAGCGTGCCGATGCCCTGGCCAGCCTGCAACGCCTGGCCGGGCAGGGCTGGGACGTGGTGTTTCTCGATCCGCCGTTCGAGCAGGGTGGCAATGACGCACTGTTTGCCAAGGCTCTGGCCGCAGCCGCCCAGGCACTGGCTGCCACGGGGCTGGTGTATCTGGAGTCGCCCAGGGCCTGGAGCGATGCCGAGCTGGCCGCTGTGGGGCTGGTGGCCCTGAAACGCGGTCAGGCCGGGGCCGTGCATCACAGCCTGTTGCAGCGGC
>CALMMY010000321.1 GCA_937868695.1 uncultured Comamonadaceae bacterium | reverse complement strand
TGGGCCGAAGTGGACATGCAGAACATCGTGTTCAACGCCCATTACCTGATGTACATGGACGTGGCCATCACCGAATACTGGCGCGACAGCGCCATGCCGTTTGCGCAGAGCTTCGGGCTGCTGGGTGGCGACATGGTGGTGCGCAAGGCCACGGTGGACTTCATCCAGAGCGCCCGCATGGACGATGTGCTCGACATCGGCATGCGCTTCGTGCAGGCAGGGCGCTCGTCCATGCTGTTCCAGGGGGCCGTGTTCCGGGGGCACGAACTGCTGGCCACCGGCGAGCTGACTTACGTTTACACCACGCCCGACCACCATGCCAAAACCTCACAGCCCGTGCCCCAGGCCCTGCGCGACGCACTGGCCGCCTACGAGGCCGGAGAACCCATGACCCAACTGCACCTGCTGCCGTGGAGCGCGTGCCAGGCCCAGGCCATGCCGCTGCGCCACGCCGTGTTTGCCCAGGAAAAAGGCATCCCGCCGGAGCTGATGGGCGACGAGGCCGATGCCACCGCCGTGCATGTGCTGGTCACCAACCACCTGGGTCTGGCATTGGCCACAGGGCGGATGGTGCTGCCAGCCAGTCTGTCGGCACCATCCGGATCGGCTGCACCGACACCTGGGCAGCAGGCAGGACAAGGGCGGCGCACCGGTCAGGTGGGCCGCATGGCGGTGCTGCATGCGCAGCGCAGCCAGGGGCTGGGTGCCCGGATGCTGCATGCACTGCTGCAACAGGCCCGAGAGTTGGGCCTGGATGACGTGGTGCTGCATGCCCAGCTGGGCGCGGTCGATTTCTATGCCCGCCACGGCTTTGAGTGCCAGGGCGAAGTGTTCGAAGCCGCCGGCCTGCCGCACCAGACGATGGTGCTGAATCTGGCCGCTGACACAGGAGCCGGACATGGGCATTGAAATCGAACGCAAATTCCTGGTCACCGGGCAGGACTGGCGCAGCGCCAGCGGCATGCGCTACACCCAGGGCTACCTCAACCGCGACAAGCTGCGCACCGTGCGTGTGCGGGTGGCTGGCGACCAAGGCTGGCTCACCATCAAGGGCATCAGCACAGGGGCCACGCGGGTGGAGTTTGAATACCCCATTCCGCTGGCCGAAGCCCAGGCCCTGCTGCCCCTGTGCGACGGCCCGCTGATCGACAAAACCCGCCACACCCTGACCCACGCAGGCCAGGTGTGGGAGGTGGACGAGTTCCACGGCGACAACGCCGGGCTGGTGGTGGCTGAAATTGAGCTGACCAGCGAAGACCAGCCCTTTGAGCGACCCGCCTGGCTGGGCAGCGAAGTAACGCACGATGCGCGCTATTTCAATTCCGCCCTGATTGCCCACCCCTACCGAAGCTGGGAGCCTTGACCGTCAGTGTCGCTCCAACAACGGGCAACGGAGGATCACACCACCCAGGCCTGATGTGCCCAGCCTGCCTGGGCTGCAGGCCGCCAGGTGCGCTCCAGCATGTCCATCTGCCAGCGGGGTGAGCTGGGGTGGGCCTGCGGCGGGGCCGCTTGCAGCGTGGCCTGCATCAGCAGGCTGGTGCGGGTGCCATAGCCGCCGGATGCACCCGTTGTGCTGGGTTTGTCCACCCAGATGGCCGACAGGGCGCGCTCCCAGTCCAGTGGTACGCCGGTGGCGGGCAAATCGGCATCGGGCCAGGTGGCCGGGTTGGCGAGCACCGACCACAGCGGGTGGCGCGTGTCCAGCGGAGGTCGGGCTGGGTGGTGGGGCGATGCCAGCTCGGCCAGGGCAGTGCGCAGTGCCCTGGTTTTGGGCCAGGGGGTGTCCAGACCGGCGTTCGACA
The DNA here is from genome assembly GCA_937868695.1 of uncultured Comamonadaceae bacterium. GTDB lineage: Bacteria > Pseudomonadota > Gammaproteobacteria > Burkholderiales > Burkholderiaceae_C > UBA2334. Next base: position 6,761 of record CALMMY010000321.1, on the reverse strand, counting down.
GGCCGTACACCCCTGGCGGCAGTTCGGCCACCACCAGCCCGGCGTGCGGGCCGTGGGCCAAGGCCCGGATGTGGGCAGGCAGATCGGCCATGACCAGCTCGGGGCGGTTGTTGATCCACAGCCAGTGGTTTTGCGCAATGTCACCCAGCACCAGATTGAAGCCACCAAACAGGTGGACTTGCGGGGCCAGTTCGGCCACAAACCGGGCGGCAGCCCGCCGTGCATCGGGCTGGCTGGCTTGTGTGTCCAGCCATCGGGTGGGCAACTCACCCCGGCTGCGCAAGCCGGGCGGGGTGGATGCAGCAAGGGCCACGGATGCGGGCTCGCGCACATTGGTCAGCATCGCCACCCGGCCACCGGGGGTGCTGCCTATCCAGGTGCCACCATCGCGCAGGTCGCGACCCGCCACCACGGTTGTGCCCTGCGGGGTGAGCCAGCGGTGCAGGGCGGCGGTGGGTCTGTCCAGGGCCTCGTCGCGGTTGGCGGCCAGCAGCCAGCCATCAGCAGGGCGGGCTGGCAGTGAAAAAGCCATCAGGCACATGTGGCCTGCTCAGATGTCTGCCAGCAGGGCGTAGGGCAGGGTTTGCAGGTGCAGGGCCGTTCCGGCTGGGCGGCCTGCGGTCAGGGTGCCACTTTCTGCGGCGCTGGTCTGCATGGACACCAGAGCGGCGTTGCCGATGCTTGAGGCCGCCACCACGGTGCCGCATGGTTGCTCGGCATCGCTGCTGTGGAACACGTCCTGGCCCACGCTCAGCGGGGCATCGGCGGCCACGCGGTAGGTGCGCCGCTTGAGCGTGCCCCGGTACTGGCTGCGGGCTACCACCTCCTGGCCGGGGTAGCAGCCTTTTTTGAAGTTCACGCCGCCCACCGATTCGTAGTTCAGCATCTGGGGCACAAAGGCTTCAACCAGCGGCAGGCCCACCATGGCCACGCCGCTTTGCACCTCCAGCCAATCCCATTGGGCCGCACCCAGCGCGGGTTGGGTGGTGCTGAGTGGCGGCGGCAGACTGGCGGCAGCGGGTACGCAGGCGAGCAGGCGGGTGGTGGCTTGCGCGCCAGCTCCCGCCGATGGCAGGCGCACGAGTGCGCCGGGTAGGGTGTCGGTGCCGGGAGTGGACTCGGTCGAGGCCGTGGCGGCGGGCAGGGCGGCTTTGTCCCAGGTGGCCGGGCCGAGTTGGACGGTGCTGGCCCACTGGTCCGCCGTGCTGCCTGCCAAGCCGTACACATCGAACACGTCCGTTGCATCGCTGAGCTTGCATTGGGCACGCATCACAAACATGGACAGGCGCTTGAGTGTGGTGGGCAGCAGGTCGCGGTGGCAGGCCAGCAGCACATCGTCGTGCGCCAGTTTGAAGCCCACAAAACTGGCCAGCATGCGCCCTTTGGGTGAGCAGTAGCCCGCCAACCGCGCCTGGGACAGCCCGAGCAATCCAAAGTCATTGGTCAGCTGGCCCTGTAGGAACTTGGTGGCATCGGCCCCGCGTGCGCGGATCACGCCCCAGTGGGTGAGCCTGAGTACGCCATCACAATCCAAACTGGCTGGGGCGCAGGCGGGCGATGGGTCGGTATCGGCACGGGTGGTCATGGAATGGCTCAGTGAAAAAATGTGAATGAAGATGGGGCCAATACGCGGCAGGCCCGCTCGGGCGGGCTCCTGTCTTGGCAGCGGGCGAATTATCATGCGGCGCTGAATTGTTCTGTTTGCGCAAGGTTTGCTTTTGAACGCTGTCAAAAAATGGTTGTTTCGCCTGCTGGTGTTGCCCCTGTTGCTGGGCACGCTGGTTGCTGGTGGCGTGGTGTGGTGGGTGAATGCCCCCATGGCACTGAATCTGCCTGCCGGAGCCAAACTGGTCGATTTGCGCATTGCCCCTGGCACGCCTGCACAGCGGGTGGTGCGCGATGCGGTGGCGGCTGGCGTGGCCGAGCCAGTCTGGCTGCTGCAACTGGGCCTGCGCCTGTCGGGTCAGGGGCACCTGATTCAGGCTGGCAGCTATGAAATCAAGCCCGAAGATTCGCCGCTGAAACTGCTGGAAAAACTGGTGCAGGGAGATCAGGCGCTGCGCAGCGTCACGCTGGTGGAGGGTTGGACTTTTGTGCAGGTGCGCCGTGCGCTGCAAAATGCAGAGCATCTGACTCCCGACTCTCAGCCGATGGACGCGGAAAAAGTCATGGCTGCGATTGGCCGCAGTGGCCAACACCCGGAAGGGCGGTTTTTTCCCGACACCTATGTGTACCCCAAGCACAGCAGCGATTTGGATGTGCTGCGCCAGGCTGCCGGGGCGATGGACAAAAAGCTGGCCCAGGCTTGGGCGCAGCGTCAACCGAATCTGCCACTGAAGTCGCCCGAGGAGGCGCTGATTCTGGCCAGCATCGTTGAAAAAGAAACCGGGCTCAGCAGCGACCGTGCGCAGGTATCGGGGGTGTTTTCCAACAGGCTGCGCATCGGCATGCGCCTGCAGACCGACCCGACAGTGGCCTACGGTGCCGGTCCCGGTTTTGATGGCCGCCTGCGCCGCATCCACCTGACCACCGACACGCCCTACAACACCTACACCCGCGCCGGTTTGCCGCCCACGCCCATTGCCATGCCTGGCTGGGCTTCGTTGCTGGCAGCGGTTCAGCCCGCCCAGACTCCGGCACTTTATTTTGTGGCGCGTGGCGATGGCTCCAGCCACTTCAGCGCCACACTCGACCAACACAACCAGGCCGTGCGCCGATACATCCTGAACAAGCCATGAGCCTGCCTTCCACCTTGACCGCTCCCGCCAACACCGCGCAGACTGGCCTGTTCATCAGCTTTGAGGGCATTGACGGCGCGGGCAAGTCGTCGCACATCGGCGCATTGGCCGACGTTTTCAGGGCACAGGGCAGGGTGGTCACGCTCACCCGTGAGCCCGGTGGCACGCCCCTGGCCGAAAAGCTGCGCCAGCTGCTGCTCAACGATGCGATGGACCCGCTGTGCGAGGCCCTGCTGATGTTTGCAGCCCGCCGCGACCACCTGCAACAGGTCATTGAGCCTGCCCTGGCACGGGGCGAGGTGGTGATTTCCGACCGATTCACCGATGCCACCTTTGCCTACCAGGGTGGTGGTCGTGGCTTTGACCTGACTGTGCTCAGCACGCTGGAGGGCTGGGTGCAGGCGCTGCCGGAGCGCGAGAACGGTGGCCAAAAGCTGCGCCAGCCCGACCTCACGCTGTGGTTTGACCTGGCCCCCGAAGTGGCTGCGGCCAGGCTGGCCAATGCACGCGAGCCAGACAAGTTCGAGCGCGAATCGGCCCTTTTTTTCCAGCGCGTGCGCAGTGGCTACGCGCAACGCTGCCAGGCCGATCCAGGCCGCTTTGCCCGAATTGAGGCCGACCAGCCGCGCGAACAAGTGTGGGCCGATGTGCAGGCCGCTGTGAGCCAACATGTCTGAGCGCACCGCACCGGGCAGTGCCACGGCCTTGGCCCCGTGGATTCAGCGCCAGCTCCAGACGCTGCTGACGCAGCGCGGCCACGCCCTGCTGCTGGCAGGCCCCTCCGGGCTGGGTCAGTACGAACTGGCCCTGGCCCTGGCCCGTGCTTGGCTGTGCGACACGCCCACACCCCAGGGAGCCTGTGGTCAGTGCAAAAGCTGCCACGCCGTGGATGTGCGCACCCATTCCGAGCTGCAGGTGCTGTTGCCCGATGTGCTGGCCCTGGAGCTGGACTGGCCGCTGGACGACAAGACCCGCGATAGGATCGAAAAAAAAGAAATCAAGCCCAGCAAGTGGATACGGGTGGAGGCCGCCCGCTCGGTGGTTGAATTTGCCCAGACCACACGCTCGCGCGGCCAGACCAAGGTGGTGCTGGTGTACCCGGCAGACCGGCTGAACATGGAGTCGGCCAACACCCTGCTCAAAACCCTGGAAGAGCCCGCAGGCGACTTGCGCTTTGTGCTGGCCACCGAAGCCGCCCACAGTCTGCCCGCCACCATCCGCAGCCGCTGCCAGACGCACGCAATGGAGTGGCCAACTGAAGAAGAGTCCCTGGTATGGCTGCAACAGCAAGTGCCTGCGGCCACCCCGGAAGCTGCCCGCATGTGGCTCAAAGCCGCCGGAGGCCGCCCCAGCGATGCGCTGGCCTGGGCTGGGCTGGAGCTGACCACCCACCAGTGGGCGCAATTGCCCCAGGCTCTGGCCCACGGGGACGGCAGCACAATGGGCAGCTGGCCTGCCGCCCGGCAACTGGAGGTGCTGCAAAAGCTGTGTCACGATCTGCTGGCCCAAGCCGCAGGCGCAGCTCCCCGGTTTTTTGAGCCAGCCAGTCTGCCCAAGCCGCCCACCCTGATGGTGTTGCAAGCCTGGGCGAAAGAATTGATGCAAACTGCGCGCACCGTCGAGCATCCATTTGGTGCGGCCCTCACGCTGGAAGCCTGGCTGGCCCGCACGCGCCAGGCACTGTCCCATTCACCCACTGGCACACACACACACCGCACATGAACGCCGTTCCCCCACCCAGCTCCGCACCCCAGGCCAATGTTCCGACCGGCCCCGGAGGGGTGCGACCCAGTGTCATCCAGCTTGCCATCAAGGAAAAAGCCGCACTTTTTGCGGCTTACATTCCGTTGTTCAAAACAGGCGGCATTTTTGTCCCCACCACCCGCGAGTACCGCCTTGGCGACAACGTGTATGTGCTGATCAGTCTGCCCGATGATCCCCAGCGTTACCCGGTGGCGGGCAAGGTTGCCTGGATCACGCCGGTTCGCAGTACCGCCAACCGAACCCAGGGCGTGGGCGTGGTGTTTCCTGAGGATGAAAAGTCGTTCCAGCTCAAAATGCGCATCGAGCAGATTCTGGGTGCCCGGCTGGGCTCCGATCGCCCCACGCAAACCATTTGAGAACTGGCCCCGCATTTCATGTTCACCGATTCACACTGTCACCTCAATTTTCCCGATTTCAATGGCCGCATGCCCGATGTGCTGTCAGACATGCGCGCAGCCCAAGTCAGCCGCGCACTGTGCATCTGCACCACGCTGGAAGAGTTTGCGGCTGTTCACGCTCTGGCTATCCAGCACGACAACATCTGGGCCACTGTGGGCGTACACCCGGACAACGAGGGTGTGCAGGAGCCCACACTGGCCGATCTTCTGGGCCGCTCCGCTTTGCCCAAAGTGGTGGGCATCGGTGAAACCGGGCTGGATTATTTTCGTCTCAACGGGCGCACCGTGGCCGACATGGCCTGGCAGCGCGACCGTTACCGCATCCACATTGAAGCGGCACGGCTGACCGATTTGCCCTTGGTCATCCACACCCGCAGCGCTTCTGACGACACCCTGGCCATCCTGCGTGAAAGCGGTGGCTTGGGCAGCGCTTCCAGTGGGGAAGATTCACGGCCCGCAGCCCGTGGGGTGTTCCACTGCTTCACCGAAAGCATGGCTGTGGCCAAGGCGGCGCTGGACATGGGTTTTTACATCTCGTTTTCAGGCATCGTCACCTTTAAAACAGCGGCTGACTTGCGGGAGGTGGCCGCCTATGTGCCGATGGACAGGCTGCTGATCGAAACCGACAGCCCCTACCTGGCCCCCGTGCCGCACCGGGGCAAGACCAACTCTCCGGCCCTGGTTCCCCATGTGGCGGCCCAGATTGCACAGATCAAGGGCATGGCCATTGAGGAAGTGGCCCGCATCACCAGCGACAACACCGATGCGCTGTTCACACGGCTTGTGGCGGGGTCTGAACAACAGCCGCACAGGTCGGCAAACCTGACCTGACCCGAGCCGCACGCGACATGAAACCGTCCCCAAAAGCATGTGGCATCCAGCCCCACCTTGAACCACTTTCCGGTCAACTCAATCCAGGCACACAACAGCACAGCCGCCACCAACCGAGCCGCCGCCAATGGCTGGGTGCTGCGGCCGCAGTCTTGTCGGTTTCGGGTTTGTTCGGTGTGAACAGTCTGGCACATGCACAGACAGCCGACGACCTGTTTACCGCTGTTCAACGAGACGACGTGAGTGGACTGATCCTGCTCGATCTGAAAGGTGTGAACCTCAACGCCATCAATCCGCGTGGTCAGCATGCCTTGCACATCGCGCTGCAGGTGCCCGCACTCAAAGTGGCGGACTATCTGGCCAAACGCCCGGCTGTCAACATTGATGAGCGCAATGCCAAAGACGAAACACCCCTGATGCTGGCGGTGCTGAAGGGCCACATTGGCCTTGCCCGCATCCTGATCGAGCGTGAAGCCGATGTGAACAAAACCGGATGGGCTCCGTTGCACTACGCCGCCACCTATGGCGGCCCGGTGGCGGTGGAACAGGTCAAACTGTTGCTGGAGCACCACGCCTACATCGATGCCGAGTCTCCCAACGGCACCACACCCCTGATGATGGCCGCCCAATACGGCAGCCTGGACGTGGTCAAGCTGCTGCTTGAAGAGGGGGCCGATGCTTTGCTGACCAACGAACAGAAGCTCAACGCCATCCACTTTGCACAGCGGGCCTCCAGACCTTCGGTGGCCGAGGTGATCACTGCACACGTCCAGAAAACACAGCCCAAAGGGACATGGTAGGGCGCAGGCTATAATCGCGGGCTTCGCCTTGCTGCACCCCATCCGACGCTGGAGGCAGCTACCCCCAAGGAAATCACAAGGAGTGTGTATGCGTCATTATGAAATCGTCTTGCTGATCCATCCGGATCAAAGCGAGCAAGTTCCAGCCATGCTGGAGCGTTACAAGGGCATGATTACCGCTGGCGGTGGTCAAGTGCATCGCGTTGAAGACTGGGGCCGTCGCCAGATGG
>CALMMY010000320.1 GCA_937868695.1 uncultured Comamonadaceae bacterium | reverse complement strand
GGCGGCCAGGGCGATGAGGTGTTTGTTCATGTGGAAACTCCAAAAAGGTTGGTCAGTGGGAGCGGTGGCCAGTGGCCCCGCTCCGCACCCGTTGCCAGCGGCAATCAGGTGGGTGCATTGCAGCAAGCCGATATAAAAGTTCTGTGACACAAGCGGTTAAACCCTGATTTGTTGATTTAAAACAACATTTAAGGGTTGTTTTTCTGCTTGATTACGCCCGAATTTGGGTCGCGTGCAAGCCGAATTCAGGCTGGCTTCAGGGCTTTCCCACGTTGATCAGGCGTGTCCAACCTGCGCCGTCGTTGTCGTTGACCACCCACAGCTCGCCGTTGAACACCACCATGCCCTCGGCTTTTTCTTGCAGGTAGTTGTGCTGGGTGCGCAGGTCGCGCACCAGGGTTTTTGTCAGCACGCGGCCCTCGGTGATGTCGGCGGCGGGTACGCTGGTGATGCGCTTGATCTCGGCGCTGATGGCCTTGCCCTCGCCGCCGCCCTTGTCGCGCTCGATCAGCAGCAGGCGGCCATCGGCGGTGAGTTGGATTTCTGACAGGCCGCTCCAGAACTGCTTGGCATCGCGGCTGTGCTGAACCAGCGGATAGAGGGCGGTGGTCCAGGTGTCGCTGGGGATGTGCCATTTCACGATGGCAGCCTGCGGTTTGGCGGGGTCGAAGCCGCGCTGTATGGCCAGGTACAGGGTCTGGCCGTCGGGGCTGGCGGTCACGCCTTCGAAGCCGGTGACAATTTTGGGGCTGGCAAACCGGGCTTGCAGGCTGGCGGGCAGCTTCACGCGCTGCTGCACCACACCGCTGGCGTTGACCTTGATCAGCTCGTTGCCATCCACCGTGGCACCTTCGCTGGCAATCCAGAAGCCATCGGGCACATGGGCAATGCCTTCGGGGTCCACCTTCAGCGGCTGACCGTTGGCTTCGGTCAGCCAGATGGCCTGGTCAATCAGCATGCGGCCCTGGGCCACATCGCCGGGGTGGATGCGCCAGATGCGCGAGTGGGCAAACGCGTTGTCGGGCACGGCGTACAGGTACTGGCCATCGGTGGTGAGGCCGGAGAGTGCGCCCCAGGCCAGCTTCTCGGAGGCGGCCACCAGCTGGGGCTCGCGCGGGTTGGCGGGTGCGCCCTGGGGGTAAAAGCGGTAGATGTTGAGCGAATCGTCTTTTTCGTTGGCGGTGACGGCCAGTTGCAGGCCATCGGCACGGTGGGTGACGGTGGTCAGGCCTTCGGGCGAAATCCCGGTGGGCAGCAGCTGCACAAAGCTGGGTTGCTTCAGGTCGTTCAGGCGGTAAACCTCCACAAACGAGCCGCGCTCCGAGCCCACCAGCAGGTGGGGCTGGCCGCCAAAGCTGGCGCTGGCCACCGATTCCATTTCCACGCCCTTGGCGGCGGAGCGGCTGTCGGGGTAGTGGCCGTGCAGGATGGCCTGGCGCTCGGTGCGGTCGGCGGTTTCAAACACCACCTGGCCCTGGGTGTCGAACAGCGTGAAGCCGCGTGCGCCCGGCAGGCTGCCGTCTTTGCCTTTTTTGCCGTCGCCTTCGTTGGCGGTGGCAAACACGCCGGGGGCCACCCAGGCCACGGCATCGGGCTCGCGGCGCAAGGTGGCGCTGCCGCTCAGGGCAATTTCGCGGTCTTTGGCCAGATCGACGTTGCCCTGGCGCACAACGCTGCCTGCCGACAGCATGCGCACCAGTTTGGCCTGGCGCGGGTTGCTGAGGTCGAGGATGGCGATGGCGTTGTTTTCTTGCAGGCTGACCACGGCCTGCTGGGTGGCGTGCTGGATGGAGACGAACTCGGGCTGCGGGTCATCGGGGTAAATGGCATCGGGCAGGGCTTTGAGGGCCTCCGTCAGCCGAATGGTCTGCACGCCGTTGGTATTGCCGCCATACAGGGCTTGCAGATCCACCACGTCGATCTGGCCGGGGCGCTTGCCGCCCAGCGTGGCATCGCCTTTGGCATCGGTTTCTTCATCTTCAATGGCCACCACGGCACGCAGCGTGCGGCCTGCGCCCACCAGGGCCAGCGAGTCGGGGCCGATGCCCACGGTCACGTCCAGCGCGTGGCGCACGGCCTGGGGGTTGCGGATGTCGTACACCCGCAGCAGCCCGCGCCGGGGGTTGTCCACATCGTCGTCCAGGCGCACAGCCACCACGGCATAGCGCCCGTCGGGGGTGACGGCCACCGAGGTGGGTTCGCCCACGCCGCCCAGGCGCACGTCCACAGGGGGCAGCAGCACGGGCTGGGCCGGGTTGGCAATGTCGATCAGGCCCAGACGGCCCAGGTCGGCGCTGGTGTAGAGCAGGGTCATGCCATTGGGTGTGGCCGCCACGATTTCGGCCACACCGTCCACCGCCAGGTGGGCCACCATCGCAAAGCTGCCTTTGTGTGCGGTTTGTGCGGCCTGTGCCGATTGCGCGGATGAACCCGCATGGGCCGGGGTGGTGGCCGGGGCCGCAGCCAGGGCGGTGCCTGCCCACAAAGCGGCGCTGAGCGCCAGGGTCAGAATGCGGGGACGGCAGGGGGGCAGGGATGTGGGCATGGTGCAGAGCGCAGAAGTGGTCAGATGGCCGCGAGCATAGGCAGGCGATGTGACGGTTTGGTGTCAGAAAAATGCATAGCTGGCTGTGCAGTTTCAGCCTGCCTGAATGGCCGAAAATTGATGTTTTTACGGGTGTCTTTTCAGTGCAGGGGGTGGGTGGGCCGGTGGGTGTGCTGGCTGTCAAGGCGGCTGGCGAGTGTGGTGGCCAGGTGGCTGAAGTGCGCCAGATCCGGCGTGGGCATGCCGGGGTGGCGGGCGGCTTCGTCCCAGTGGCACAGGCGCACGGCATCCATTGCATGGCGCAGTTGCCTGAACTGGAAGCAGGCTTCCAGATCCAGCGGGCCGCCTTCCAGGGCCAGGCTGCGCAGCGATTCGGAGGACAGCTCTTTGGCGTAGGCCGGGTTGGCGGCCAGGTAGCGCCTGGCCAGCCCGTGCAGACCCACCGGGCGGCTGACTTCTGGCCCCAGCAGGGGCAGCAGAGCCTGCTCGGCCAGCCAGGTGTGTTCAGGGTGTACACGGTGAGCGGCTGGTGTGCCGGGCCGGGTGTTGTTCAGCAGCAGCCGACCCACACCGTGCAGCAGGGCGGCCACGGTCAGTGCCACACCGGCACCAGCCTGTTGTGCCAGCGTGGCGCGTTGCAGCGCGTGTTCCAGCAGGCTGATGGGCTCGCCGGGCTGGCGCTCTTGTCCGTTCACGGCCAGTAGGTGCAGCAATTCAGCCAGGGTGCAGGTGGTTTGCTGGGGTGAGGGCGGGGGCAGTTGGTGGGCAAGGGCGGTGGGCAGGTTGGTGCAGGTGGCGGCTGGCGGGGTGTGCATGGTCATGGCTGTGGTCATGGTGGTTGGCCCGGTGGAGCTGGCTGTGGGGTGGGGTCGGCACATGGTGTGCGCCTGGCGTGAAGCCTTGATGACACCGCCATGTCCATGTTGAACATGGTTGGTGTGTGTGGTGCGTGGCGTTTCTTGGCTGGCTTTGGTGGTGGTGTGTTGTTTCTCGGCTGGCGTGTTTGGTGGCGTGCCGTGCTGTGTTGGCAT
>CALMMY010000319.1 GCA_937868695.1 uncultured Comamonadaceae bacterium | reverse complement strand
CAACCATCAACTTTGATATCGAATCACCATCTTATTTTGATGGGACAGCCCTGCACGGGCGCGAACGGGCAGCTTGACCCGGCTGGTACCAAGTAGCTGACGCGGTGTCCGGCTGCCACCAGGGCTTTGCCCAAGTCCCAGATGACGCGTTCTGTGCCGCCATAGCGCAAAGCGGGAATGGGGGTTCCGTTGACGATCAGGATGTGCATGGCGGCAAGGGTGTTGGAGGTGAAGACGGTGGATGCAGTGGTGTGTGGATGCCGCCGCATGGCGCTACGCAGCCGGGAGATGCTGGTCGGGCCGACAGGCTGGCTGACATGAACAGCAGGTTCATGAACAGATACATCAGCGTGCCACTGTTGTGCGCAAACATTACTTGCGTTTGCCCGAATCCGAAAAACCCCACCACCAGCATCAGGCCGCAACGTGCCGAGGTCAGGCGTGCAAGGTCGTGGCACTGACCTTGTGGGCAGCGCGTGTGCCTCAGGGTGTGCCAGTAACTGGATAGTGGAACGCCCAGCAGCAGCAGCAAGGCCGCCACACCCAGCAGGCCTTTTTTTGCCCACAATTCCAGCCAGTCGTTGTGAGCGTGGTCAAACATGAGCAACATGTGCGGGGCTTGACCGGCATCGACCTGGCGCTGTTTTTCCTGGATGTAGCCTTCTTCGCCCCAGCCCAGCCAAGGCTTGTCTTGCCCTATGCGGTAGGCCAGTTGCCAGTGGGCCAACCGCTGGCCTACCGAGGTCAGGGTTTCGTGGCTGGTCTGGAATTGTTGAACTTCTCTCCATGCCTCGGTCACTCTGCCGTGAATCATGGGCCACAGGAGTGACAGGGTCAACCCGATGGTCAGTGCCGCTGCCGCCCACCGGGTGTGCGGGGGCTGGCTGGCGGCAGGAGTGTCGGTGTCGGGGTGTTTGCTTTGAGGCCATGCCAGCAGCAGCCCCAGAATGGGCAGCATCACCCAGGCACCTCTGGAGGCCGAGGCGACGCAGGCGTACAGCCCAGCCAGTCCGGCCAGCCAACCGAACCAGCGGCTGCGACCGGTTTCATGGCGAGCCCAGGCCCAGCTCCATGCACCCAGCAAAAGTGCAATGTCGCCAAACTGGATGGCGTTGGTATAGCCCCAGGCGCGCTCCATGTAGAGGAATTGCAGCTGCCAGAATGCGGTCAGCCCCGCCCCTGTTGCCCCCGTCCAAATGCCCCACTTCAAAACCATGCCACGCACCGGAGACCGAACCACCGCAGCCATTGCCAGCACGACCAAACCAAACTTCACCGGCTTGTCCAGTGCATTCCAGCGCCAGCTGCTGGCCAGCCAAGCATCCGATGCGTACACCGCCCCCATCAACAACGCAGACCAGGCAAACCAGGCCATGTATCTTTTGGGGCAGGCGGTGCATGGCGTGCTGAGCAGCGTCGCCAGCCCAGTCACGCACAGCAGTAGCACGCCCCAGGAGTAACCCGACGGCACCCCGAGCGACAGTGCCGGCAGCAAAAAGGCCGCTGCATTGACCCACCTGCTGTGGGTGGGCATGCCCATCCCCTTGCCTTGGTGCAACGTCATCGCGCGGCGGGGGTGGTCAGCTGATCGCGATCCACCGCCAGAGCGACGTAGCGGAAAAAAGATTCCAGGGCCACAGTCAGGCAATACAAAAACCCTTCGCGTCCCCCAGTAAATCCGCGCTGGACGATGTAGGTGCGCACAAACGCAGCCAGCCCACTGGCTGTGCCCCGAATTAGCCCGCCGCGTTTGCCTGCCTGTGCCCGCTTCATGGCTCCCAGCTGCGCATACTGCGCCATTTTGAGCAGGCTTTGGTGGATGGTTCTGCGCGAATGGTGCAGCAGACGGTGCTGGAGTGTGGTGCGTGGCAGGGCGGGGTTGTTCATTACAGCACCTTCATGTACTACGCCTTTGAAGTGCAGTATTTGCTGGCGCGGAAACAGTCTGGGTTGGCCCTTGCCCGCGCGCATGTGGGTGAGCGTGCGACCATAGGCCACCTGTGTCCAGGCCAGGCTGTAAACGCCCGGGCGGTTGTGGGCCACCACCGCTTGAATTTCCAGGGCAAGCTGGGGGGGTATGACTTCATCGGCATCCAGAAACAGCACCCAATCGCTGTGGCAGTGGCTCAGTGCCCGGTTGCGCTGCTCGGCAAACCCCTGCCAGTCGGGGTATGCATGCACGCGGGCCCCTAGCCTGGCGGCCAGATCCGGGGTGCCGTCGGTGCTGCCCGAGTCGATGACCAGCAACTGGTCGGCAAACTGGGCGCTTTGCAGGCAGTCTGCCAGCTGGTGTGCTTCATTCAAGGTCAGCACTGCAATCGACAGTGTGGGTGTGGGGCTCATGACTCAATATCCCTGAATACGGACGTGATAGCCCACTGGACAAGCCCGCTCTTGGTGCTGGGCTGCGCTGCGCCATGCAGACAGATGATGTGCGGGCAAGGGGCAAGGGGCAAGGGGCAAGGGGCAAGGGGAGCGGTAGGGAAGGGGTGATGTATTGGCTGTTCTGGTTTGCCTGTCGGGGCTCAATGCCCGTGCCCCACCACCTCGCCTGCCTTGAGCTTGTACACCGTACCGC
>CALMMY010000318.1 GCA_937868695.1 uncultured Comamonadaceae bacterium | reverse complement strand
CGGCCTCTTCCGTTTCAACCGCTGCCTCCACCGCCACCCCGGCCTGGCCGGAAGGCGTGCAGCGTGTGGCTGCGGAGTTGCAGCGGCTGGGCCATCCGCTGGCTCCGGTGATGCTGGACGATGCCGCCCGCACGGCGCAGCAGGCCGCCGATGGACTGGGTGTGGCGCTGGGGCAGATTGCCAAGAGCATCATTTTCCGGCGCAAGCCCGATGGGGTGGCCGTGCTGGTCATCACCTCGGGCGACCGTCGGGTGTGCGAAGCCAAGGTGGCGGCCCTGGTATGCGGGCCGGGCCAGACGCTGGGCCGGGCGAATGCGGAGTTTGTGAAAACGGCGACCGGGTTTTCCATCGGCGGGGTGTCGCCGCTGGCCCATGCCACCGCCCCGGTCACGCTGATTGACCGCGACCTGTTCCGCTTCGATCAGATTTGGGCCGCAGCCGGGCATCCGCATGCCGTGTTTGGCCTGCAGCCGCAGAACCTGGTGGACTGGACGGCTGCGCCCGTGGCCGATGTGACCGTGATCAGCCCTTGATGATCATGACGGGCAGGCTGGCGTGGGTCAGCACCTTTTGCGCCACGCTGCCCAGAATCAGGGCTTCGATGCCCCTGCGCCCGTGCGAGCCCATCACGATCAGGTCGCAGCCTTCGGCCTTGGCGGTTTCCAGAATGCCTTCGTAGGCACTGCTGCGCTCGATGGTGTCGCCAGAAAAATGCACCCCCTTGGCGGCACACATGACACGGATGCCTTCCAGCGACTGGCCTGCGGCGGCCTGGGCTTCAGCCATGTAGGCCTGCAAACCCACAGCAGATGCATCGCCGATGCCGATGAAGGGGAAGGGGTCGATCACGTACACCCCAATGACTTCGGCCCCCTGTGATTTGGCCAGGTCAGCAGCCACCTCGGCGGCTTTGTGGGCCTGGGTGGAACCGTCGGAGGGAACGAGGATTTTTTTGAACATGGATCGTCTCCAGTAACAACTATGAACAGGCCTTCAATGGTACGGCCTGGCGGGGCCGTTCCCGCCCAGCGGTCAGCCCCGTGAAAGCCCGCTTGTCACGGGCGGCACATTCACTTCTGGCGGCTAAACTGCCAGGCTGCACTTTCTCGTTGCAGCACAGGGAGCTCACATGCAAAAACCCACCTCAACCGTTTGGCTCACCCTTGCCGCCTTGCTGATGGCGGCGGCAGTCTGGGGAGGCTGGAAGCTGAAACCCGGTGATGCCCCGGCGCAGCCGGTGGCCGTGGGCAGCGCGGAACCGTTTGCCTGGGTGGACTGCAAGCCCCGGCTGCTGGACGGCGCACCTGCGGTGGCGGTGATGTTCACCCAGCCACTGGCCCGCTCGCAGGACTGGGGCAAGCTGGTGAAAGTGACCGAGGGCGAATCGGCCAGCAACGCCAGCACTGTGCCTGGCCGCTGGGTGCTGGGTGACAACCCCCGCATGCTGTACCTGCCCTACGTCACGCCCGACCGCACCTACCGCATTGCGCTGGATCAGGCGCTGGCGGCTGCGGGTGGCGGTACGCTGGGCCAGGCGAAAGACTGCACGGTCAAGAGCGAGGCCATGCCCGAATCGTTCTACTTTGCCAGCCGGGGTGTGGTGCTGCCTGCCGGACAGAACGGTGGCCTGCCCGTGGTCACGGTGAACACGCCCGAGGTGGATGTGCAGTTTCTGCGTGTGGATGCGACCTCGCTACCCACCTTCCTGGAGCGCGTGGGTGGCCGCCCCGACCAGCCCGCCGACAGCAGCCAGGCTAACGCATCCGAGGGCGAGGAAGGCGACTACCAGGATGGCTACATCGACCCTGGCCGCCGCCTCAAGGGCACGGTGTCGGGCTATGTGCTGGACGAATTGCGCGCGCTGGCCAGCAGCGTGTACCTGGGCCGCTTTGCCACCGATGCCCGGCCCAACCGGCGCAATGTGAGCTACCTGCCGGTGGAAAAAATCAAGGAGCTGCAAGAGCCCGGCATCTACGTGGCCGTGATGAACCCGCCTGGTCGTTTTGGTTTTGACTATCAGGTGACCTATTTTTACGTCACTGACATCGGGCTGCATGTGCGCCGCCATGCCTTGCAGACCGATGTGTTTGCCACTTCGCTCAAAAGCGGGCAGGCCCTGCGCGGTGTGGCCGTCAATCTGGTGGACGACAACGGCAAGAGCCTGGCCCAGACCACCACCGATGGCGATGGCCACGCGGTGCTGACCGGCAGCACCGACAAGGCGCGGGCCGTGGTGGCGCGGCGCGACAAGGAAATGTCGGTGGTTGCGCTGCGCGACCCGGCGCTGGATCTGTCGGAATACGACGTGGGCGGCCACCCCTCGCGCAACCAGAAGCTGTTTGTGTATGCCGGGCGCGACCTGTACCGCCCTGGCGAAGAATTCACGGTCTCCATGCTGGCCCGCGATGCCGATGGCCAGCCCCTGCCCGCCCCGGCAGGTGGCACGGCCTTGCCGCTGACACTGACCCTGAAAAAGCCCGATGGCGAAAAGGTGTCCACCCAGATCGTGCGTGCGCATGCCAGCGGCACGGCCTATTACCAGCACGCCATCCAGCTGCCGGGCGATGCGCCCACGGGCCGCTGGCTGCTGGAAGCCCGCATCGACCCCGCCGCCAAACGGCCCGATGCGGCCTGGGGGTTTCAGGTTGAGGAGTTTTTGCCCGAGCGCATGAAGCTGGACTTGCAGGCCCCCGAAGCTGTGCTGCAAGGCAGCGACCCGCTGCACATCGAGGTGACCGGCAACTACCTGTACGGTGCCCCCGCCGCAGGCAACCGGCTGCTGGCCTCGGTGGCGGTGGAGCGCCAGCGCCTGGCCCTGCCCCAGCCGTGGCCCGGCTTCATTTTTGGCGACTTTGCCGATGACAGCGCCAGAAAGCGCGAGGAGCTGCCCGAAACCGAGCTGGACGATGGCGGCAAGGCCAGTGTCGATGTGCCGCTGGACATGGCGGAGCGCCGCTCCCCCATGAAGCTGCGAGCAGCCTTCAGCCTGCTGGAATCGGGCGGGCGGCCCGTGGTGCGCTCGGTGGAACGCAGCTGGTGGCCCGCCGAGGCGCTGGTGGGCATTCGCCCGCTGTTCGAGCGGGATGTGGCCGCCGAGGGCGGGCTGGCCGCGTTCGAGCTGATCCGCGTCAATCCGCAGGGCAAGGCCGTGCCTGCCAAGGGCTTGCAGGTGAAGCTGGTGCGCGAAGAGCGCCAGTGGTACTGGCGCTACGACGACCAGCGCGGCTGGCACAGCGGCTACCACACCGATGAGGAACTGATCGAGGCCCGCACCCTGGATGTGGGCGCACGCACCCAGGTCGCCCTGCCCGTGCGCTATGGCCGCTACCGGCTGGAGGTGCTGGACGCGGCCACCCGGCAGACGGCCCGCTACCGCTTTTACGCGGGCTGGGGCGCACAGGATGCCGACGACATGGGCAACCGCCCCGACCGCGTGGGCCTGAAACTGGAAGGCGCACCCTACAAAGGCGGCGACGAGGCCCGCCTGACCATCACCCCGCCCCACGATGGCGAGGCGCTGGTGACGGTGGAAGGCGACCGCGTGCTGTACCAGAAGCGCGTGGCGGTGCGCACCAGCGGCACCACCATCGGCATCCCGATTGACCCGGCCTGGAACAGGCACGACCTGTATGTGGCCGTGGTGGCTTTCCGTCCGGGCAGTGCGGGCGACCGCATCACACCGGCGCGTGCGCTGGGGCTGGCCCACCTGCCGCTGGCCCGCCAGTCGCGCCAGCTCAAGCTGGCCATCACCGCCCCGGCCAAAACCCAGCCCGAGCAGCAGGTGCCGGTCAAGGTGCAGCTCACCGGGGCCAACGGGCAGCCGGTGAAAGCGGGAGGCACGGCGATGGTCACGCTGTCGGCGGTGGATGTGGGCATCCTGAACATCACCCGCTATGCCACGCCCAACCCGGCAGACTTCTTTTTCGGCAAGCACCGGTATGACGCAGACCTGCTCGACATCTACGGCAAGCTGATCGAAAAAATGGATGGCAACACCGCCAAGCAGCGGTTCGGTGGCGATGCGGGCAAGCGCGACACCCAGAGCCTGCCGCGCAAGGTGCGGCTGGTGGACTTGTTCAGCGGCCCAGTGCTGCTCAATGCCCAGGGCGAGGCCACCATCCTGCTGAACCTGCCTGATTTCAACGGCACCCTGCGCCTGATGGCGGTGGCCAGCACGCCCGACAGCTACGCCAGCGCCGATACCGAGATGCTGGTGGCAGCCCCGCTGGTGGCGGAGCTGAACATGCCCCGCTTCATCGCCCCCGGCGACCGCGCCACCATCGCGCTGGATGTGACCAACCTCTCGGGCAGCCCGCAGGATGTGCTGGTGACGGTGGAAGCAGGTGCGCCCCTGCGCATCACCGGTGGCCCGCAGGCAGCGGTGAAACTGGCCGACAAGCAGCGCACCATCCTGCACTACAGCGCCGAGGCCACCGATGCCTGGGGCCTGGCCCCCATCCAGATCAGCGTCACGGCGGGCAAGCTGAAGGTGGTGCGCCAGGCCGCGCTGCAAGTGCAGCCCGCTACCCCGCCGGTGCGCGAAGTGCGGCGTGTGCGGCTGGAGCCCGGAGCCAGCTTCAAACCCGACCCGACGATGACCGATGCGTTCTGGAGCGGATCGGCCACCGCCAACCTCACGCTGTCCAACCAGCCGCCCATCGACGTGAAAAGCGCCGTGCAGGGTTTGCTGATGTACCCCTACGGCTGTCTGGAGCAGACCACCAGCAGCGCCTACCCGCTGGTGTTCATCGACGAGGCCGGAGCCACGGCCTACGGGCTCAAGCCCCTGAGCCGCGAGGAGCGGGCCAAGCGGCTGGATGTGGCCTTCGGTCGTCTGGCGGGCATGCAGCAGGCTTCGGGCGGATTTGGCCTGTGGGCCGCCAACAATCCCTATGAGGCCTGGCTCAGCGCCTACGTGACCGGCTTTTTGCAGGATGCCCGCGACGGCGGGTTTGCCGTGCCCGACAGCCTGCACCAGCGCGCCACCCAGGCGCTGCTGGAGCAGTTCCAGAAAACCCCTGGCCAGCAGACCCGCCCGCCCAAAGACGTGCGGCGCGATGACCAGGGCCGTGTGGCCGATTACCGGGACGGCGAACTGATCCGCATCGCCCACCAGCGGCTGGCCGAAGCGACGCACGCGGGCTACATCCTGGCGCGGGCACAGAAAGCCCCGCTGGCGACATTGCGCACCTTGCACGATGAGTACCGGGGCAATGCCCGCTCGCCGCTGGTGCTGGTTCATCTGGGACTGGCTCTGCAACTGATGGGCGATGCCAACCGGGCAAAAGTCGCCTTGGACGATGCGCTGAAGCTGGACTACGGCATCAACCCTGTCAGCCAGAGCAGCACCTACTGGGGCGACTGGCTGGGTGACTACGGCTCCCGCCTGCGTGACAGCGCCATGGCCTATGCCCTGCTGCACCGCCACCAGGTGACACACCCCCAGCGCGAAACCCTGATGCTGACGCTGGCCGCCGAATTCGACAAACGGCAATACCACTCGACGCAGGAGAGGCTGGCCCTGTTTCTGGCGGCCCGCGCCGCCGGTGGCAGCCGCACCGAGCCCTGGCAGGCCAGCCTGCAAACCGGCACAGGCCCGGCGCAAGTGCTGCAAAGCCAGACCGCCGAACAGCGCAGCCTGAATGCGGCCACCTTCAAGCGCGGCATGGTGGTGGTCAACACCGGCACCAATGCCCTGTTTGTGGAGCTGGCCGCTGAGGGCTACCCGATCAAGCCCCTGGCTCCGCGCGATGACCGCATCGTGCTGGAGCGCAGCTGGTGGAGCACCAGTGGCAAGCCCGTGAATGCCCGCCAGTTCAAAACCGGCGACATGGTGGTGGTGCGCCTGCGGGTGCAGGCACGCCAGTCCATCAAGGATGCGCTGGTGGTGGAGCGTGTGCCCGCCGGCATGGAAGTGGAAAACCTCAACCTGAGCCAGGGTGTGCAGGCCAGCGAGCTGGTGGTGGACAGCGTGAATGTGGGCGAGGCCATGGGCAACAGCCGCATCAAGCACAGCGAGTACCGCGACGACCGCTTTGTGGCGGCCACCGATCTGCGCGATGGCAGGCTGGACCTGTTCTACCTGCTGCGGGTGGTCACGCCCGGCAGCTACGTGGTGCCCGCCCCGTTTGCCGAAGACATGTACCGCCCCGATGTGCGCGGCGTGGGCAAGCCCGAAGCCGACATCACCGTGATCGACCCCAGGGCCAAGTGACGCAGACCGGCACCGATGCAGCCCCCACCGCACCCGAGAACACCAGGGTGCGGGCAGAGGCCATCACGGCTTTCTCGATATTCACCAGAATAGATTCAAACAAAAAGTGGCTTAGGCGCTTTTTGGGAATGGCTTTTTCGCTATGTATATTGATTATTCTGGATCGGGCTTTTCCACTGCCCGCAGCGGCGTTTCAAGGAGCCCACACACCCGGCACACTGGTGGTGCTGGCCGATGACGGCACGCCATTGCGCACCTGGGCCAGTGCCGACGGGGCCTTGCGCCACCCCGTCACGCCCGAAGCCGTGTCGCCCCTGTACCTGCAAGCCCTGCTGAACTACGAGGATCGCTGGTTTGACTGGCATCCCGGCATCAACCCGCTGGCGCTGGTGCGGGCGCTGGGCCAGTGGGTGCAGCATGGGCATGTGGTGTCGGGCGGCTCCACGCTGACCATGCAAGTGGCCCGCATTCTGGAAATGAACAGTCCGGACATCGGTGCAGAAAGTGGCCCTGCCCCCCGTACAGTGGGCACCAAACTGCGCCAGATGGCACGCGCCCTGCAACTGGAATGGCACCTGAGCAAGCACGACATCCTGACCCTGTACCTCAACCACGCCCCGATGGGCGGTCAGGTGCAGGGCGTGGAAATGGCCAGCCGGGCCTACCTGGGCAAACCGGCGCTGGACCTGAGCCACGCCGAGGCAGCCCTGCTGGTGGCCCTGCCGCAGAGCCCATCCCGCCTGCGGCCCGACAGGGCCCCGGCACTGGCCCAGGCCGCCCGCGACAAGGTGCTGCAACGCATGGTCAGCCTGGGCGTGTGGCCCGAGTCCACCGTGGCAGATGCACGACTGGAGCGCGTGTTTGCCCCGCCCCTGCGTGCCCGCTGGCTGGCTCCACTGGCGGCTGAGCGGCTGCGTCAGCAAGCGCTGCGCACAGCAGCCGCTCTCACACCCTCAGCCACGCAGGCCACCGCACAGGCCGACACACGGCCAGCCCCGCACGCCGCCACAACAGCCAATACCCGGTCAAGCGCCGT
>CALMMY010000317.1 GCA_937868695.1 uncultured Comamonadaceae bacterium | reverse complement strand
GCGCAGCGCCTACCACCGGCTTGCAGAATTTCACGCCGCTCCTGCGTAAGGTCAGATCTCTAACGATGTCTTTTTGACAACTGGTTGGGTTGCAACGCAGCCTGCAAGCAGAACTACCGAAACTGCGACAGTCAGCAGTTTTTTCATGTAAATACTCCTGTGTGGTTATTAAAACGACGATGCCCTTGACTGAAAGTCGCTGACACGCTTGGTCCCGTTGATTTCCCTAAATTTGATGATCAACGTCATGGTTCGGGATGTCTGTTCCAGACCGGAAGCACTAGAGGACGCACCGAACAAAATCACTGTTCCGTACACAGAAGAACTGGTTGCACTGGTGACCGTTGCATGGCGCTGGTAGGTCCACACCTCGTCACCATCCCCATTGAGGGTCACCAGATTGGGTGAACCGAACGTAGTGAGCACCTCAGTCTGGGTCGTTTCGTTTTTCTTCAAGGTCAACTGAACTTGACCAGTGGTCAGTCGGTTGGCCTCCGAGACCGATTGATTCTGATTGGGTGTAGTCGCAACACACCCCCCCAATAAAACCGTCAACACTGTCAAAGCACAAACGATGCTGCGCATATCTCCCCCTTCAAAGATAGTAATTTGAGAAGCAAACTCCGTAGATGCAAATGTATCACCTTGGGAAGCTTGGCGCGTGTCTGCCAAGCCAAGCCCACCCAAAAGAAAACCTGCACGCAATGACGTGCGAGGCATACTGGCATGGCGAATTCGGTGCCTGCGTGTCGCAAAGGGATGGTCGCAAGAAAAGCTGGCTCTTGCGTGCGACTTAGACAGAACCTACGTGTCTGCGGTTGAGCGCTCGGTTTGGAACGTGTCTCTCTCCAACATCGAGCGCTTGGCGATGGCGCTGGATGTTGAAGCGTGGACGCTGCTTGTCCCTGTGGAATAAAAAAGCGACCCATATGGGTCGCTTTTTGGTTGCCGGAGGCTGGAAGAGCCCCTGCTCAGCCCTGCTGCAAGGCGGCAATGCGCTCTTCGATAGGCGGGTGGGTAGAGAACAGCTTGCCCAGCCCGCCGGTGATGCCCATCGCTGCCATGCTCTTGGGCAGCTCACCGGGGGTGAGGCCACCCAGGCGGGCCAGCGCGTTGATCATGGGTTGCTTGCGGCCCATCAGCTGGGCGGCACCCGCATCGGCGCGGAACTCGCGCTGGCGGCTGAACCAGGCCACGACCATGCCTGCCAGGAAGCCCAGCAGGATGTCGAGCACGATGGTGGTCACCATGTAGCCGATGCCGGGGCCAGAGCTCTCGCTGTCGCCCTTGCGCAAAAAGCTGTCCACGGCATAGCCGATGACCCGGCTCAGGAACACCACAAACGTGTTCATCACGCCCTGAATCAGCGTCATGGTCACCATGTCGCCATTGGCAATGTGGGCCACTTCATGGCCGATCACGGCCTCCACTTCCTCGCGGGTCATGTTGTAAAGCAACCCGGTGGACACCGCCACCAGCGCATTGTTTTTGTTGGCTCCGGTGGCAAAGGCGTTGGGATCGCCTTCAAAAATGCCCACTTCAGGCATGCCGATACCGGCCTTTTGGGCAAAACGGGCCACGGTGTCCACAATCCAGGCCTCATCGGCATTACGCGGCTGGTTGATCAGCACAAAGCCGGGCGTGGACCATTTGGCAATCTGCTTGCTCATCAGCAGCGAAATGGTGGCACCGCCAAAACCCATGATGAGCGAGAACCCGGCCAGCGCCGTCATGTTCAGGCCGTTGGCCGTGAGGTAGCGATCCACGCCGAGGATGCGGGTGGTGATCATCAACACCGCCATCACGGCAATGTTGGTCAGTACAAAAAGAATGATGCGTTTCATGGCAACTCCATGTTGAGAAATGGGCTGAATATAAGCTGGGGACGTTCAGTCTTTTCTTCAAGGACTGTATGCCACCGCTTGGTGGATTGTGGGGGTTTTGATCCGCGCGCGAACCAGGGGTTCACACCTGCGGCAGCAAAAACCGCCGCTCCCAGGCGGTGACTTCGGCCAGGTAATGGTCGTGCTCCAGGCGCTTGACGGCCAGGTAGCCCTGCACAAAGTCGGCCCCCAGCAGGCGCGGGGCATGGGCGCTTTGGCCCATCAGGGTCAGCGCGGCATCGAAGGTGTGGGGCAACTGGCGGGCGCAGTCGTATCCGTTGCTGGCCAGCGGCTCGGTGGGGGTGCGTTGCTCCTGCATGCCCGCCAGCCCGGCGGCCAGGGTGGCGGCCATCGCCAGATACGGGTTGGCATCGGCACCGGCCAGGCGGTTTTCCACACGGCGGGCCACCGGGGCGCTGTGGGGCACACGCAGGCCGGTGGTGCGGTTGTCGTGGCCCCATTCCACATTCACCGGGGCCTGGCTGCCCGCCACATAGCGGCGGTAGGCGTTGACGTTGGGCGCGTACAGCGGCATCAGGTCGGGCGTATAGGTCTGCAAACCGCCGATGTAGTGCAGAAACCGCTCGCTGGCCGAGCCATCGGCGTTGCTGAAAATGTTCTGGCCGCTGGCCATGTCTTCCACGCTCTGGTGCAGGTGCATGGAGCTGCCCGACTGGCCTGCCATTGGCTTGGCCATGAACACCGCATTCAGGCCGTGGCGCAGCGCAATTTCCTTGGCCGCGTACTTGAACAAAAAGGCCTGATCGGCAGCGGCGACCGGGTCGCCGTGCAGCAGGTTGATTTCGTACTGGCTCAGGCCCACTTCGTGAATCCAGGTGTCCGAGCGCACACCCAGCGTGTCCAGCGCGGCATGAAACTCGTCCCAGAACGGGGCCAGCTCGTTGAGCATGTTCATGCTGAAGGCCGACTGGCCCACCTCGGCCCGCCCTCCCCGGCCCACCGGGGCAGACAGTGGCTGGGCGGGGTCGGTGACGGCGGCAGTGAGATAAAACTCGATCTCCGGGGCCACCACGGGCCGCAGGCCCAGCGCGTGGTAGCGGGCCACCACGGTTTTGAGGATGGAACGGGGGGCAAACGCGCACAGCTCGCCGGTCAGCTCCACGCAGTCGTGCACGGCAACATAACGCGGCACCGCCGACCACGGCACGGGCCGCAGGGTGGACAGGTCGGGCACCAGCCGCACATCGGGGTCGCTGTCGGGGAAGATGGGGTTGTACGAATACTCACCCGTGACGCACTGCATGGGAATGGCCTGGCAGATGCGCAGCTCCTGCCCCCGCGCAAAGCTGGCAGCGGGCATCAGCTTGCCGCGCGGATAGCCGGTGATGTCGGCAAACAGGCATTCCACATCGCGCACGCCTGCCTGTCGAAAATGGTCTGCCAGCTCAGGGCCGTGGGTGGCGGGCATGGTAGGCAGCACTGGCGGTACGTGAGGGGGATGGGTGTTGGATGCCTGGAACATGGTGGGCAGCGGAGGGGAAGAAGAAACAACAGTAACAGGGTTCTCGCCCGATTGTGTCAGCCACCCTGCCCCACCCTGGGGCCAGCGGGTGGGGGGCATTGGCCCCTTGCGCCGCCCGCTTCCTCACCCAGTCCGCTTGGGCCTGAAAACCGAAGTATCGGCATAGAAGCCCGGATCGGCATTGGCAGGCCACCAGCCGGGTACCCCCAGCACCGGCAGCGGCGTGAAGGGTTTGCCTGCCAGCCGCTCGGGCGTGAGGCGGGTGGCCAGTGCGGCATCCAGCTCGGCCAGTCCATCCGGTGCGCCCAGGTTCTGACCAACGGCTGCGAAATCTTCAAAATCAGAAGAGAACTGTTCCACCAGAACATGCGCGGTGATGTTTTTTCGTGGCACCACCAGCTGCTCCATCAGCGCATGGCCGAACAGCACCAGTGTGGCGTTTGTCCACATTGCGCGGTGGGTGACGAACAGCGCGTGCCAGTCTCGGGCCAGCAGGGCTTGCCACAGCGCAGGCGGGGCCAGCAGCAGGGCACCGTTTTCGTCGAACACGGTGATGGCATCGCGCACCAGGCCACGCACCGCGCCCACCCCCTGGCGGCCAATCTCTGCCGCCTGCAACACATTCAGCCGCGCCTTGGCGCGGGGAAAGCGCTGCCACACCAGTCCGTTGAACAGGTCGTGCAGGTTGTTGCGGGTGGGCACCTGGCCCGTGCGGCGGATGAAAGCCTCGTAAGCCTCGCTCGGCGGCAGGCTGTGCTGGGGCACAAACTGAACCGGACATGGCACCGGGCATGGCACCGAGCAGACCAGCGGGCTGGCATTGAGGGCATCGGCGACGGATGGTGCAGCATTCACTCCGGCGCTGGCTGCACTGGGAACATCCGCAGCAGCCTGGGCAAGACCCGCCACCAGCGTCAGCCCGGCTCTACGCACCGGAGCCAGCCAGGGCTGAGTCCAGTCCACCGGGGGCAAGGCGGCAATCGGTACATGGGCAATGTCGCCCGCAGCGGCGGCCAACAGGGCGGAGTCACCATCGGCCAGCACTTGGCGCAGATACTCGGCCACATCGTGTGGATGGGTCAGGTAGTTGACCACGTTGAATGGTCGGGTGGTGTGCTTCATGGCCGTTTGAGCAGTTTGACCATGCGTGCCGCACCCGTGCTGGGCATGACCTGAAACACCCCCGGAAACCGGCGGAAATGGGTGTGCAAAGGCTTCTTGCCACTGACCAGATTGCGCTCACGCAAAGCGGAACCCATCTGTTGCAATTGCTTGACGGTATGGGGCTGCCAAGGCTGCAACGCCTCCACCAATGCACGCGCTTTGGCCAGATCCCCCTCGGTGGATTGGATGGGAGCCGGTGACTTGGTAGGGGCGACTTGAGCCTCGGACGTGCGGGCAGTGGCGAGGGGAACAGGCGACACAACCACCTGGACAGGAACCGGCGTGGGTGCAGTGGGCGCTGGAGCAAGGCTGGGAACTGGCGCTGGTTTGGGCACAGAGACTGGCACTAAAGCGGGGACGGGCACTTGCACAGGCTGGGGCAACGGCGCTGGCATCGGTACCGGGGCATTCACCACAGCAGCCAGAGGTGGCACACACTCGTCACACCACTCCATATCGTGATAGGCCGCAGTCAGCGCATCCGCATTGGCAATGACACGCTCGGCCACCCCCACCACACGGATACCGGCATCGCGCAAACGCCACACCAGCG
>CALMMY010000316.1 GCA_937868695.1 uncultured Comamonadaceae bacterium | reverse complement strand
AGGGCAAAGGCGCTGCGCTCGCCACCCAGCACGGCCTGGGTGGCGGCCAGGGCGCAGGCGGCCCCGGCGCGGGCGGCGGGCCAGCTGCCTGCGGTCAGCGGTGTGCCCGAGTCGAAGCTGAACACGCCCAGGCGGGCGGCGAAGTTGCGCGGCAGCACATCGGTGCGAAAGCCGTGCCGGTTGGGCAGCGGCCACACCGAGGGCAGCGCGTCGAGTGCGGCGTTGGCCGGGTTCATGGCCACCCATTCGTCCCAGGCGCTGGCCAGAAAGTCAAGGTAGCGCGGGCTGTGAACACGCGCCAGCGCCGTATCCAGTGCGGCCTGGGCGGCGGGGCTGTCAAGGTCGGGTGTGCGCAATGGCCCCACGGGGCGGCGTTGCAGCTCGGCCAGCACATGGTCGAGGCGGGCGGGCACCTCGTGGCAGGGCACCATCTGGCCCCGGAACATTTCCTGCTGGCCCGCATGCCGGGCGTGGTGTGGGTTGTGGAAGGTGAGCATGGTTCGGTCGGTCGGGTGGTTGGGGGCTGTGCCGGTCAGAGGCTGAGGGTCGCCAGGGCATGGGCGAAAGTCTCTGAGCTTTTCGGTGGTCAGCCCAGGGCCTGGAAGGACTGGAGCGGGGCAAGCGGGGGAAACTCGCCGCTGCGTCTGGCCTGCATGGCGGTAATGGATTCGCGCACATTGGCGTTGCTCCAGATGGCGGCCTGCAGCCAGCCCATCTGGCGCAGGCTGTCTTCCACCGAGTGGTCGCGGGCGTAGTGGATGGCCTGCTTGGTGCCCCAGATGGCCACGGGCGGCTTGCTGGCAATCTCGCTGGCGCATTGCAGTGCAGCGGCCAGTGTGGCCTCGGCGGTGTCGAACACTTCGTTCACCAGCCCGTGGGCCTGGGCTTTGGCCGCAGGCAGGCGGCGGCCCGTGTAGGCCAGCTCTTTGACCACGGCCAGCGGCATGAGCTTGGGCAGGCGCTGCAAGGTGCCCACGTCGGCCACCATGCCGATGTTGATTTCCTGGATGCAGAAGAAGGCATCGGCCGATGCGTAGCGGATGCAGGCGGCGCTCACCATGTCCACCGCGCCGCCGATGCAGCCGCCCTGGATGGCGCAGATCACCGGCATGCGCAGGCTCTCCAGTTTGGTGAAGGTGGCCTGCATGTCGGCCAGCAGGTCGAACATGGCGGCGCGGCCCTGGGGGCTCTGGTCGTCCATCTGGATGGCCCCGGCAAAGGTGTCGAGCGCCATGCCTGCCGAGAAATGCTTGCCCGTGCTGGAAATGACCAGCGCACGGGCGCTGCCTTCCTGGTGCAGCCTGGTCAGTACCTCGTCCAGCTCGCGCCAGAAAGTGGGGTGCATGGTGTTGAGCTGCTCGGGGCGGTTGAGCACCAGATGGGCGACATGGTTGGTTTGGGTCAGGGTGAAGCAAGTCAGCATGCGTGTCTCCGGCTGCGGGTGGTTTGAAAGGGCAAACAGCCATTTTGGCTGGGATATAATGCAGGGCTTCGGGGGGTTCTTAGCTCAGTTGGTAGAGCAGCGGACTCTTAATCCGTAGGTCGAGTGTTCGAGCCACTCAGGACCCACCAAACCCCATATAGAAACCCTGCTACTCAAAAGGTAGCGGGGTTTTTTCTTGGTGACAGTCTGGTGACAGTTTGAAGCCGATTGAACCTGTTTCACGCAGGTGACAGTCACCCAAAAAAACCAGATCAAAACCCTGCCACCAGCGCCAGCGGTTGACCAACGGCACACACAGGCGAAAAAAAACCCGGCGCATGGGCCGGGCTGTAACCCTGCAACTGGTGCAGGCCCGATCAGGGAGGTGAATCGGGGAGCGTTGCCGCTCGGGGCTGATTATGCCCGCCCGCTCAGGCGCATCATGGCCGCAAGGGCTTCAGTGCTGACACGGGTCAACCATTCGGGCACTGTCTCACCATCGGTAGGCGCTGGCGTATCAATGCCGTTTGCTGCGCACCATGCGTGCATATCGCTGGCGCTGGCCTTGCTGGTGGGTGCCTGGGCTTCCAGGGCTTGCAGTCGCTGGGTAAGGCTGGCCATGCATTCCCCCTCACTGCGCCAGAAAAACCATGCGCAGCTCGTTGACCTCAGCCCGTGCCCGTGCAATGAATGCCTGTTCGCTTTCACCCGGTGCGATGTGCCATGCTTTGCCGCTCCCGTGGTGGCTGATTTGGGTCATCGGTCGGTCAGTGCCACCCACGGCCACCAATCGAACCACAGTCACCCGGCTGGCTGGTTTGGCCATCCGCTCCAAAGTGGTCAGGCGTGCGTCAAGTGTTGGCATGGGCTTTTTCCAATGCTTCGATGCGGGCGCTCAGTTCGTCAAACTCCGCGATCTTGGCCACGGCTCCAATGGCTCCGATGAGTTGCGCAGCTTGACCCGGTGCCACCTCGCCACGGCTCACGCTGGCCAGAATGTCGGTGGCTTGCTGGGTCAAGGTGCCAGTGGGCAGCGCCAGCCCTTCTATGGCGGCTTCCAAGGGCTTCAGGGCGGGCAGGCAGCGGTCAAGGACAAGTTTGGCGGCCTGCATATCGCCAGCGCATGCGGCTCGCACCACGGCCTGCAAAACCTCGGGCAACTTGCTGGCCAGTGCTTCGCGGAATTGCGCGGATTGACCCCGGCCCGGTGGTCTGCCCTTCGGGTTGCCTGATTGCCCCGGTTGCCAGGGCTTCGGAGGTGTTGCGCGTGCCATTGTTCGCCTTCTGTTTTTTCAGTGATAGGCGGCCATTATCAGTGATAAGTTAGTCAAAATCTATTGGGCACGCTTATTGCGGGTTGCAATAAACATGCCATGCCTTCAAGATAGCTTTTTGCTATTTGAGTGGTAAAAAAGAGCCATTGAAAATGGGAAAACGGTCGATCATCGCCATCAGCGGCGCGTAACGGTCAACCCCCTGTCGGAGTACCTTTTGCAGTCTGCAATGTGCCAAGTTAACGGGGCGGGGTTAGCAGATTTCGTTTTAGGGGAAATTCTGTCCGTCAGACTATGGGCGCGGTTTCTGGGGTGAAACGGGTTCCATTGTGGACATACCCCGCCACCCCTTCAGGCCCACAGAACGGGCCACAGTGCGCCTTTTCTGGTGCTGGTTGGCAACCATGCCACGGCCAAGAAAAAACCCGACACAGTGGCCGGGCTTCGATCTGGGTGGTCAGGGCATTGGCAGGGTCTGGCCTGGGCAGTGATGCAATTGCACCAGCCAATCGCGGGCAAGTCGTGCGCCTGCCAGCTCGTTGCCGGGTGTGCGGTCGGTACATCGCCAGCCTGTCGCCCCATATCCAGCCAGCCGCCTGCACTCTGCGCACGATCCC
>CALMMY010000315.1 GCA_937868695.1 uncultured Comamonadaceae bacterium | reverse complement strand
TCGCGCTGGCCGCCGGGCACGGTGGTGAAGTCGATGTACACCTCGTCCACACCCCGGTCTTCCATCACCGGGGCAATGTCGGTGATGATGGCTTTGAACAGGCGCGAGTAGCGCCGGTATTCGTCAAAGTCGATGGGCAGCAGGATGGCATCGGGGCAGAGCTGGGCGGCCTTCATCAGCCCCATGGCCGAGCCCACCCCGAACTGGCGTGCCGCGTAGGTGGCGGTGGTGATGACCCCGCGCCCGGTGTAGCCGCGCAGGCGCGGAAACAGCGCGGCGGGCACCAGCCCCAGGTCGGCCAGGGGCCAGTCGCGGTCGGGGTGGTGCTGGCGGGCCAGGGCCAGCAGCCGGGCATCGAAGCTGGGTTCGGTGTCCAGTTGGGGTTCGGGTTCCGGCGGGCTGTCGGTGTCTGAATCGGGGTGGTGGGGGGCCGTGCGCTTGCGCCCGCCGCCGATCACCACCGGCAGGCCTTTGAGCTGGGGGTAGCGCAGCAGCTCGACCGAGGCGTAGAACGCATCCATGTCCAGGTGCGCAATGCGCCGGGGCAGGGCGGCCCCGGCGGGCGGGCCGCTGTCGGGGGTCATGTCCGTTCGGCCACCAGCCTGGCAAAGCGGGGCAGCAGGCGGGCGGCCTGCGGGCTTGGTGCCACCTGGGCCATCAGGCCGCTGGCGCACATGCCCTGGGTACGCACGTCGGCACTCAGGTGGTTCACATAGCCGCGCGTGGCCTGGGCGCTGAACTCGGGGTGAAACTGCACGCCCCACGCGCACGGGCCCACACTGAACGCATGGTGCGGCTCAAAGGCATTGCGGGCCAGCACCGTGGCCCCGGCGGGCAGCCGCCTGACCGACTGGCGGTGCGCCACGGGGGCCAGAAAGCGGTCGGCTTCCAGGTCGGCCAGCCAGGGGCCGAACAGCGGGTCGGCGGCTGCGGCGGGCGTGGGCTCCACATGCACGGTGCCCACTTCCAGCCCACCGGGGTGGGGCCAGACCTCGCCGCCCAGGGCATGGGCCAGCAGCTGGTGGCCGTAGCAGATGCCCAGCACCGGCACGCCCTGCGGCACCGCATCGGCCAGCCACCGGGCGGTGGCCTCGCTCCAGGGCGCACGGTCGGTGACCATGGCGTGCGATCCCGTCAGCACCACGCCGCTGCGGCGGGCCAGCAGGGTGGCCACGGCAGGCAGCTGGCTGGTATTGGCGCGTGGGTCGAGGGTGGTGATGTCCAGCGGCAGGCCGCTGCTGTGCAGCCCCTGGGCTACCCAGTGTTCAAAGTCGCCCAGCTCGGCGGCGAGATCGGGCAGGGTGTCGCCCAGCTTGAGGATGAGGATGTGTGCGGGAGATTGCATGGCGGTGAAATCAGTGCGGAGGGGGCGCTGAACCGGGAGTGACCGGCAGGCCGGGTTCAGATGAATCAGATAGAGGCGCTCCAGCGGTCGTCCCAGCCGGGTGGGTCGGCTTGCAGGCCTTGCAGCTGGCGGCGGTCGCGCTTGGTGGGGCGGCCCTGGGTCTGGGCGTGTGCGGGCTCGGGGGCCAGGCGGCGCTGCTCGGCGGCCAGGGTGCGGGCGGCGAGGCTGTCGGGCGTTTCGGCGTACAGCGCCTGGGCCACCGGGGCCGGGCCGCGCAGGTTGCTCAAGGCCAGCACCTGCACCGTGCGCACCACGGGGCCATTGCGTACGGTCACGGTATCGCCCGGCTTGACTTCGCGCGAGGGCTTGGCATCCTGGCCGTTGACCTGCACCCGGTTTTTGCTGATTTCGTCGGTGGCCAGCGAGCGGGTTTTGTAAAACCGGGCGGCCCACAGCCATTTGTCGATGCGGAGTTTGTCCATGCGCTCAGAGGGATCGTTGATGGGGAAAAGCCGAAGAAAACCGCCAGTCTGGCTGCATGCGCAGCCGCTGCGCCAGCCCGGCAGGCACAGTATGCCTCGGGGCAGGTTCTAAACTTGGGGGCATGAACCAGCCCACCCCAGCCCCCCAAGCCCTCACTCCCTTTGTGGCCAACCCCGCAGGCCGTTGCGGTACTTCTGCCGAGCGCACCCAGTCCGCCCCCGTGGCGCAAAGCGTGCGCATTGACCTGGCCGACCGCAGCTACGACATTGCCATCGCCCCCGGCCTGCTGAGCCAGCCCGCCACGTTTGCCGCCTGCCCCAGGGCGGCACAGGCGCTCATCGTCACCAACACCACCGTGGCCCCGCTGTATGCCGAGCGGCTGAAGGCCACGCTGCTGGCACAGAACCCGCCGCTCTACAAAACCGTGGACGTGCTGGCGCTGCCCGACGGCGAGGAATTCAAAGACGCGGCCACGCTCAACCTGATCTACGACCGGCTGCTGGGCAGCACGGCAGACCGCAAAACCGTGCTTTACGCCCTGGGCGGCGGCGTGGTGGGCGACATGACCGGCTTTGCCGCCGCCTGCTACATGCGCGGCGTGCCGTTTGTGCAGGTGCCCACCACGCTGCTGTCGCAGGTGGACAGCAGCGTGGGCGGCAAAACCGCTATCAACCACCCGCTGGGCAAAAACATGATCGGTGCCTTCTACCAGCCCCAGCTGGTGGTGGCCGACCTGGACACCCTCAACACCCTGCCCGAGCGCGAGCTGAGCGCGGGCCTGGCCGAAGTCATCAAGTACGGCCCGATTGCCGACATGGCGTTTTTTGACTGGATCGAGGCCAACATCGCCGGTCTGCTGGCCCGCGACCCCGCGCTGCTGGCCACCGCCGTGCGCCGCAGCTGCGAAATCAAGGCCTGGGTGGTGGGCCAGGACGAGAAGGAAAGCGGCCTGCGCGCCATCCTCAACTTCGGCCACACCTTCGGCCACGCCATCGAAGCCGGGCTGGGCTACGGCGAATGGCTGCACGGCGAGGGCGTGGGCTGCGGCATGGTGATGGCCGCCCACCTGAGCCAGCGCCTGGGTTACGTGGACACCGCCTTTGTGCAACGCCTGACCCGCCTGGTGCAGGCCGCCGGTCTGCCCACCGTCGGCCCCGACCTGGGTGCCGACCGCTACCTGCAACTGATGCGCGGCGACAAAAAGAGCGAGGGGGGCGACATCAAGTTCGTGCTGATCGGCAGCGCCCCGCTGGCAGCGGGTGGCAGCGGCCCTGGCGTGGCCACCATCGCCAAAGCCCCCGAGAGCGTGGTGCGCGAGGTGCTGGCGGCGTGTGTGCAGGGGTGAGTGTGTGAGACAACAACAGGGAGGGTGAGATGGCGATACCGGATTTTCAGACGTTGATGCTGCCACTGTTGAAAGCAGTTGAAGATGGCCGTGACTACGCGATGAAGGAGGTGGTGGCTACAGTGGCCAAGCAGTTTTCCTTGACCGATGAGGAGCTGCTGGTGCTGTTGCCCAGTGGGGGTGCGCCACTGTTTTACAACCGACTTGCCTGGGCCAAGACCCATCTCAAAAAAGCTGGGTTGGTGGAGTTGCCCAAGCGTGGCGTGTTCCGAATCACGGCTGCGGGCAAGGAGTTGTTGCAAACCAAGCCACAGCGCATCGACATAGCCTGGTTGCAGCGTTACCCCAGCTACACCGCGTTCAGGGAGCACGGTGTCACGTCAGAGCAGCCAGCCGAGATGGCCGTCAGTACCAACGCCACACCCGACGAAATCATCGAAGCGGCCCACAGCCGTTCGGTGGCGGCGCTGGCCGATGAGGTGCTGGAGCGCGTCAAATCGTGCCCGCCGCAGTTTTTCGAGCGGCTGGTGGTACAGCTGCTCATCCAGATGGGCTACGGCGGCAGCAAGGCTGAGGCGGGCAGGGCGGTGGGCAAATCGGGTGATGGCGGTATCGACGGCATCATCAACGAAGACCGCCTGGGTCTGGATGCCATCTATTTGCAGGCCAAACGCTGGGAGGGCGTGGTGGGCCGCCCCGAAATCATGAAGTTTGTCGGTGCCCTGGCCGGTCAGCGGGCCAGCAAAGGCGTGTTCATCACCACCTCATGGTTTACGCAGGAGGCCAAAGATTACGCCTCCAGCAGCCAGTACAAGGTGGTACTGATCGACGGCAACCGCCTGGCCGACCTGATGATCGAGCACAACCTGGGTGTGTCGGTGGTGGCGAGCTACTACCTCAAACGCATCGACTCGGACTTCTTCTCGGACGATTGATTCGTGATAGCTGACTATTCAATACAGGCAAGCTCAGAATCCAGTTTTTATTCATAGAAATGTCCACATCCTGGTACGACCGCCATGTTCTTCCCCGCATGATCGACTGGGCCTGCGGCGTGCCGCTGTTCAGCCGCCAGCGCCAGATGCTGATTCCGCTGGCGCATGGGCGGGTGCTGGAGGTGGGGCTGGGCACGGGGCGCAATCTGCCGTTCTACGACCGCCAGCGGGTGTGGCAGGTGGTGGGTGTGGACCCGGCGCTCAGCCTGCACCCCATCGCCCGGCGGCGGGTGCTGGCCAGCGGGCTGGATGTGGAGCTGATGGGCCTGAGCGCCGAGCGCCTGCCCGCGCCCGATGCCAGCTTTGACACCGTGGTCAGCACCTGGACGCTGTGCAGCATTCCCGACCCGGTGGCTGCGCTGCGCGAAATGCGCCGGGTGCTCAAGCCCGGTGGGCAGCTGCTGTTTTCCGAACATGGCCGCGCGCCTGAGCCCGATGTGGCCCGCTGGCAGACCCGGCTGCAACCGTACTGGAAGCCCCTGGCCGGTGGCTGCCACCTGGACCGCGACATTCCCGCCCTGCTGGCCGAGGCGGGGTTTGCCTGCGATGTCCAGCAGCACTACCTGTGGGGGCCGCGCGTGCTGTCGTACCACTACTGGGGTGGGGCGGTGGCGGCGTGATGGATCAGCAATTCTCATTTTGAGCAAGGCGGCGG
>CALMMY010000314.1 GCA_937868695.1 uncultured Comamonadaceae bacterium | reverse complement strand
CGAGCGCAGGGAGTATGAGGCCCCCACCCTCCCCAGCACGCACCGTCAGCACGGCATGGCTCGCCACTACAAAAGCCAGGCAAGAAACGCCACACCACCACAAACGTCAGCCGAGAAACAGCAGCACCTCACAACACACCACTACAAAAACCAGGCAAGAAACCCCGATGCCCCCCGCTCAACCCTCGCTGAGCACACCGCGCACCAGACGCACCCGGCGGCTGCACCGTGCGGCCAGTGCCTCGTCGTGCGTGACCACCACAAAGGCAGTGCCCTGGTCGCGGGCAAGTTGCAGCATCAGGTCGAACACGCCATCGGCGGTACTGCGGTCCAGGTTGCCGGTAGGCTCATCGGCCAGCACGCAGGCGGGTTGCGTCACCAGTGCCCGTGCCATCGCCACCCGCTGACGCTCACCGCCCGACAGCTCAGCAGGCCGGTGGTGCAGCCGCCCGGCCAGGCCCACGCGGGCCAGCATGTCGGCAGCGGCCTGGGCAGCCACGGCGCGGTCGGTGCGGCGTATCCACAGCGGCATGGCCACGTTGTCCTGGGCGCTGAACTCGGGCAACAGGTGGTGAAACTGGTACACAAAGCCCAGGTGGCGGTTGCGCAGCACGCCTTGCTGCGCCGCATTCAGCCCCGCCAGCCGCTGCCCCATCAGCTCCACATGGCCGGAAGAGGGAGCCTCCAGCCCGCCCAGCAGGTGCAGCAAGGTGCTTTTGCCCGAGCCCGAAGCACCAATGATGGCCAGCGTATCGCCCGCCCGCACCGCCAGATCCACTCCTTGCAGCACCGTCACATCCAGTCGGCCTTCGACAAAGCGTTTGGTGAGGGCGGTGGCCTGGAGCACGGTGGGTGCAGCAGCAACGGCCACACCACCACCAGGTTGTTGAAACTCACTCATACCGCAGAGCCTCCGCAGGGTTGACCCGGCTGGCGCGCCAGCTGGGGTACAGGGTGGCCACGAAGGCCAGCACCAGTGAAATGATGGCAATGGGCAGGATGTCGGCCTGCTGCGGGTCGCTGGGCATGCGGCTGATGAGGTAAACGTCGCGCGGCAGGAAACTGGCCCCCAGCAGTTGCTCCAGCGCGGGCACGATCACGTCGATGTTGAAGGCCACGCCCAGGCCCAGCAGCAGGCCACTGAGCGTGCCGATCACGCCCACCATCGCACCCTGCACCACAAAAATACCCATGATGCTGGCCGGACTGGCCCCCAGGGTGCGCAGGATGGCGATGTCGGCCCGCTTGTCAGTCACGGTCATCACCAGGGTGGACACGAGGTTGAACGCCGCCACCGCCACGATGAGCGTGAGGATGATGAACATCATGCGTTTTTCCAGCTGCACGGCGGCAAACCAGGTGCGGTTCTGGCGCGTCCAGTCGCGCACATACAGGTCGCCACTGAGGGTGCCAATCAGTTGCTGGGCCACTTCGCGGGCCTGGTGCAGGTCTTTGAGCTTCAGGCGGATGCCGGTGGGGCCTTCCAGGCGGAAGATGCGGGCCGCGTCGTCCTGGTGCAGCATGGCCAGCCCTGCGTCGTATTCATAGTGGCCGGAGTTGAAGGTGCCCACCACCGTCATCTGCTTCAGGCGCGGCACCACACCGGCGGGCGTGATCTGCCCGCTGGGCGCAATCAGGGTGAGGCTGTCGCCCTCGCCCACGCCCAGGCTGCGGGCCAGATCGGCCCCAAGCACGATGCCGAATTGCCCCGGAACCAGCCGCGCCAGCACGGGGTTGTCGGCAAACAGGTCGGTCACTTCGCCTTCCAGGGCCGGATCAACACCGCGCACCAGTGCGCCTTTCATGTCCTCGCCCCGTGCCAGCAGCCCCTGGGCTGCGATGAAAGGGGCTGCGCCCACCACCTGCAGGTTGGCCTTGGCTTCTTTCAGGGTCAGCGCCACATCGGGCAGGGCTGCACCACCGGGGGCAAACACCTCGATGTGCGACAGCACGCCCAGCATGCGGTCGCGCACCTCTTTCTGAAAGCCGTTCATCACGCTGAGCACGATGATGAGCGCCGCCACCCCGAGCGCAATGCCCAGCATGGACACACCCGAAATGAAGGAAATGAAGCCGTTGCGCCGCGTGGCCCGGCCCGCCCGTGTATAGCGCCAGCCCAGGCTGAGTTCGTAAGGGAGATTCATGCGATTTTTTTGTGTGCTTTATGTTTTGGGTTTGACACCGCCGTTGCGGCCCAGCCCGAACCCGACACGGTACAAGTCGGGCATGTCAATGCGGCCATCCTGTTTGAGATCGAACACACCCAGTCGGTTCAAATCATCACGGATACCGTTCCAGCCGCGCTCCAGATGCT
>CALMMY010000313.1 GCA_937868695.1 uncultured Comamonadaceae bacterium | reverse complement strand
GGGCTTTCGCGGCACCGGCGCACCCCAGGCGGGCGCACCGGCCTTCGCCATCCAGTTGCCGCCGCCCAACGTGACGGGCACGCTGCACATGGGACACGCCTTCAACCAGACCATCATGGACAGCCTGACCCGCTACCACCGCATGGCCGGCTTCAACACCGTGTGGGTGCCCGGCACCGACCACGCCGGCATTGCCACACAGATCGTGGTGGAGCGACAGTTGCAAGAGCAAGGCATCAGCCGCCACGACATGGGAGCCACACCGCCCGAAGCGCGCAAGAATTTCGTTTCCAAGGTGTGGGAGTGGAAAGAAAAGTCGGGCAACACCATCACCACCCAGATGCGCCGCATGGGCGACAGCGTGGACTGGAGCCGCGAATACTTCACGATGGACGACAAGCTGAGCAAGGTGGTCACCGACACCTTCGTGAAGCTGTACGAGCAGGGCCTGATCTACCGTGGCAAGCGCCTGGTCAACTGGGACCCGGTGCTGCAAAGCGCCGTGTCCGACCTGGAAGTGGAAAACGAGGAAAAAGACGGCTCGCTGTGGCACATCGAATACCCCTTTGCCGACGGACCGCAGACGGTCAACGGCGAGCTGGTCAAGGGCCTGACCGTGGCCACCACCCGCCCTGAAACCATGCTGGGCGACGTGGCAGTGATGGTTCACCCCGAAGACGAGCGTTATCAGCACCTGATCGGCAAACAGGTGGTGCTGCCGCTGTGCGACCGCACCATCCCCGTGATTGCCGATGCCTATGTGGACAAGGCCTTCGGCACCGGCGTGGTCAAGGTCACGCCCGCGCACGACCCCAACGACTACGCCGTGGGCCAGCGCAAGGGGCTGGAGATGATTTCCATCTTCACTTTGGATGCCAAATTGAAGTCATCTGAATTTGATGACTTTCAGGGCAATCAACGAGGGCAGCCGTACCCAACAATGGGGGCATCAACCGTTGAATACATCCCAAAAAAGTACCAGGGCCTGGATCGCTTTGTGGCCCGCAAGGCCATCGTGGCCGATCTGGAAGCCTGCGGCGCACTGATCGAAACCAAGAAGCACAAGCTGATGGTGCCCATCTGCACCCGCACCGGCCAGGTGGTGGAGCCCATGCTCACTGACCAGTGGTTTGTGGCCATGAACAAGGTCAGCCCGATTGACCCGACCGGCAAGAGCATTGCCCAGAAAGCCATCGATGCCGTCACCAGCGGCCAGGTGAGCTTTGTGCCCGAAAACTGGGTCAACACCTACAACCAGTGGATGAACAACATCCAGGACTGGTGCATCAGCCGCCAGCTCTGGTGGGGCCACCAGATTCCCGCCTGGTATGACATGTATGGCAACTATTACGTAGCTCAAAGTGAAGAAGAGGCTTATCGAAAATTTGAGGTCGAACTTTCCAAGGTTGAAGACGAAAACCTGAAGCAACTCTTTCGCGATGGAGGCCTGAAACGCGACGAAGACGTGCTGGACACCTGGTACTCCAGCGCCCTGGTGCCTTTCTCGACAATGGGCTGGCCGGAACAAGGCACGGGCGACACCAGCGACTACAACCTCTACCTGCCCAGCACCGTGCTGGTGACGGGCTACGACATCATCTTTTTCTGG
This sequence comes from uncultured Comamonadaceae bacterium, assembly GCA_937868695.1. Taxonomy (GTDB): domain Bacteria; phylum Pseudomonadota; class Gammaproteobacteria; order Burkholderiales; family Burkholderiaceae_C; genus UBA2334. The sequence continues at coordinate 17,500 of CALMMY010000313.1, read as the reverse complement.
GTGGCCCGGATGATCATGATGACCACGCACTTCACGGGCCGTGTGCCGTTCAAGCATGTGTACATCCACGGCCTGGTGCGCGATGCCCAGGGCCAGAAGATGAGCAAGTCTGAAGGCAACGTGCTCGACCCGGTGGATCTGATCGACGGCATTGCCCTGGGGCCACTGCTGGACAAGCGCACCACCGGCTTGCGCAAGCCCGAAACCGCGCCCAAGGTGCGCAAGCAGACCGAAAAGGAATTCCCCGAAGGCATTCCCGCCTACGGGGCCGACGCGCTGCGCTTCACCTTCGCCGCGCTGGCCAGCCTGGGCCGCAGCATCAACTTCGACAGCAAACGCTGCGAGGGTTACCGCAACTTCTGCAACAAGCTGTGGAACGCCACCCGCTTTGTGCTGATGAACTGCGAAGGCCAGGACTGCGGCCTGAACGACCACACCGCCGATGCCTGCGTGCCAGGCGGAGGCTACCTGGCCTTCAGCCAGCCCGACCGCTGGATCGTCTCGCGCCTGCAACGGGTGGAGGCCGAGGTGGCCAAGGGCTTTGCCGAGTACCGGCTGGACAACGTGGCCAACACCATTTACGACTTTGTGTGGAACGAGTTCTGCGACTGGTATCTGGAAATTGCCAAGGTGCAGATCCAGACCGGCAATGCCGAAACCCAGCGCGGCACGCGCCGCACGCTGATCCGCACGCTGGAAACCATCCTGCGTCTGCTGCACCCCATCGCGCCTTTCATCACCGAAGAGCTGTGGCAGAAGGTGGCGCCGGTGGCAGGCCGCTATGTGTCGGCCACTGGCGACAGCAGCGTCAGCCCGTCTGTCAGCGTGGTGGCTTACCCCGTGGCGCAGCCTGGGCGCATCGACGAAGCCGCCGAAGCCCATGTGGCCAAGCTCAAAACCCTGGTGGATGCCTGCCGCAACCTGCGCGGTGAAATGAACGTGTCCCCCGCCACACGGCTGCCGCTGTTTGTGGTGGGCGACACCGCCTTCATGGCCGGTGCCGCGCCCGTACTGAAGGCACTGGCCAAGCTGAGCGAGGTGAAGGTGTTCGAAGACGAAGCCGCCTGGGCCGCAGCCGCCCAGGCTGCGCCGGTGGCCGTGGTGGGCGAGGCCAAGCTGTGCCTGTTCATGGAAGTGGACGTGGCCGCCGAAAAGCTGCGCCTGGGCAAGGAAGCCACCCGCCTGGAAAACGAAATCAACAAGGCCAATGCCAAGCTGGGCAACGAAGCCTTTGTGGCCAAAGCCCCCGCCGCCGTGCTGGAGCAAGAGCGCAAGCGCGTGGCCGATTTCTCAGCCACACTGTCCAAAGTGAAAGACCAGCTGGCCCGCCTGGGGGCCTGAAACTGACGCGGCACACCCCGTGTGCCTGCGCGGTGGCGGTGTGTGCGATCCGGCGCGGTGAATCGTCAGGTACGGGGCTGACGCGCGGTGACTGCCCTGCCCAGCCGCTCAGCGGCGTTTGAGCAGGGTGATGTGCTCGCCGCCCACGCTTTCCTGGTGTACCAGCTCATTGCCGGTCTGGTGGGCAAACGCCTTGAAATCACGCACCGAACCGGCATCGGTGGTCAGAATCCGCAAAATCTGGCCGCTGGTCATGTCGGCCAGGGCTTTTTTGGCCTTCAGGATGGGCAAGGGGCAGTTCAGGCCACGGGCATCGAGTTCTTTGTCTGCGTTCATGGGGTTTGTTTTCATGAAAGTGGCGGATTTTACGGGTGGCCCTGCGCCATCCGGCACCCCGGATCAGGCCGGAAACACGCCTGTGGACAGGTAGCGGTCTCCCCGGTCGCACACGATGAACACGATGGTGGCGTTGCTCACCTGCTTGGAAAGCTCCAGCGCCACATGCGCCGCTCCGGCGGCTGAAATGCCCGCAAAAATGCCTTCTTCGCGGGCCATGCGGCGGCACATGTCTTCGGCATCGGCCTGGCTCACATAGGCCAGTTCATCCACATTCGATGCATCGTAGATTTTGGGCAGATACGCCTCGGGCCATTTGCGGATGCCCGGAATGCGCGAGCCCTCGCTGGGCTGCGCACCGATGATGCGGATGGCCGGGTTCATGGACTTGAGGTAGCGCGACACCCCGGTGATGGTGCCCGTGGTGCCCATTGCACTCACAAAGTGGGTGATGCGCCCACCCGTCTGCTGCCAGATTTCGGGGCCGGTGGTCTCAAAGTGGATGCGGGGATTGTCGGCATTGGCAAACTGGTCGAGCACGCGGCCCTTGCCCTGAGCCTGCATCTGGTCGGCCAGGTCGCGGGCGTATTCCATGCCGCCGCTCTTGGGCGTGAGGATGAGTTCGGCACCAAAGGCTTTCATGGTCTGGGCACGCTCGATGCTCAAGTCCTCCGGCATGATCAACACCATGCGGTAGCCCTTGATGGCCGCAGCCATCGCCAGCGCAATGCCGGTGTTGCCCGAGGTGGCTTCAATGAGGGTGTCACCGGGCCGGATGTCGCCGCGCTCTTCGGCCCGGCGGATCATGGACACCGCTGGGCGGTCTTTCACCGAACCGGCGGGGTTGTTGCCTTCCAGCTTGCCCAGCACCACGTTGCCCCGCTCTTGGGCCAAGGGTTGGCCCAGGCGCTGCAACTTCACCAGAGGGGTGTTGCCAATGGCCTGTTCAAGGGTCAAGTACGCAGGATCGGCAGAGGCGGCAGGGGAAGTGGGTTCTGAATGCATGTTGAAAATCTGAAATTGAACGGGCTGGGCACAAAAAAACGCTGTGAATGTGGCCAAACAACCCCAAACACCGAAAAACTGTGCCTCACACTGTGCCATAATTTCGGTCTCAGTTGCTGCCGGAGTGGCGAAATTGGTAGACGCAGCAGATTCAAAATCTGCCGGTGCTAAACACCGTGCCGGTTCGAGTCCGGCCCCCGGCACCACATATAACCCCGGATGCTTCCACAAGCATCCGGGGTTTCCTTTTTCTAGCTCTACAGAATCCCTTTTCGCTTCCGCAAGCGTCCACATGAAACCGCTTTAATTCGGGTCAACGTGGGGGCACATTTGGGGGCACAAAATCCGCATGCTTCCATGGGCAACGCAGTGGGTTTTTGAGCGACTTTTACGCACCCCAAAGGCCCAGCACCCAGCCTTGCCCCGTGACTTCGCGCTGCCAGATGCGCTCATCCCAGGGCGTTTCGGGCTGGCGGCGGTCAAAGACGATCAAATGCGCTTCGTCTGCTCCGCACTGGCGGGCATAAGCCACAGTTTGCGCGATGCCGTCCTGCAAGATCGCGTCCAAGCTGCCTTTTTTCCAGAGTTTGAGTTCAAGGACGACGCGCTGAACCGGGCCGAAGTAGCCTTGTTCCTCATCCACCGGCCATTCGATGGACAAATCGGTGCGCTTGCGGCCCAGCCCATATTCCCGATTGATGCGCCCGCCGCCATTGACGATGCGCTGCAAGAAAGCTTGCAGCAAGAGTTGCGGTCCAGCCTCTTTGAAACTGAAACCCTCCATCCACGCATCCGAATGTTCGCGGAAGAACTGCTGGAAAGCGGCCAGCAGCTTGGGTATGTCCAGCTTGCGCTCGGGTGTCAGGAACCACGGCTGCGGGTAATGCAACACGGTTTGGATTGGCGAGGTGATTTCGCGCGGCAGCACTTCGCGGTAGATGCGGTTGGAAACCGTCAGCTCGGGCCGGGTGCGGATCAGGCCCAGGTCTTCGACGTACTGCAAGTCGTCTTCGGGAAAGTGCTCAGTGCTGGCTTCGCCTGACAGCAACGCACTGACGATGCGGTTGACGCGAGGCTCGCGCAGCTTGTCGGCCAAGGCATCAAGATGCGTGGTGCGGCTGTAGATCAGCCGTTCGCGGGCAGCTTTGTAGCGCTCCAGCGTGATAGGCGTGCTGCGGTCGCGGGCTGGCTTGTCGCGCCAAGTGCATTCATAGCCCAGCGCGTTGACTAGCCAGGGCTGACCCTCGGTGTCGGCCCAGAGTTCGGGCCAGATGGCGGGGTCTATCGCCTGGCCGGTTTCGGCTTGGTGTTGCTGCCACAGGGCGGTGGTTTCGGCGCGGCTCAGGTTGCCCAAGCGCAGCGACTCGGCCTTGATGTTGAAGGCACTGCCGCCGGTGATGATTTCATGGTGACTGGTGTGAATGCGGTAGTCGCGCACGTCACGCACACCGCACAGCACCACCGATTGCGGGAAGGCGGCGGGACGCTGGGCATAACCGGCGCGAATTTGGCGCAGCAGCGAAATCAGGGTGTCGCCGACAACGGCATCGACTTCGTCGAGGAGCAAAAGGGTGGGGCGCGGCTGGCCTGGCTGCTGTGGGTCGTGCCCTGTCCACAAGGCCAGTAGCGCGAAAAAGCGGTGGGTAGCGGGCGTAGATGGGCCTTCGCCGTGGTGCAGCCAAGCGTTTAAAGAGGTGTCTTGCAAGTAGAGCTGCGCCGCATGGGCCAGCGCATGGCACATGGCGGCCACGCCTTCATCCACACGACCGCGCGCCGCTTGTGCCCCTTCGATGTTGACGTACAACGCCCGGTACGACCCCAGGGCGTTGAAATGGTGCATCAGTGCCAGCAAGCAAGTGGTTTTGCCAGTTTGACGTGGCGCGTGCAACACAAAGTAGCGTTGCTGGGCGATCAGTATCTCGATGCTGTCCACGTCGATGCGCCCTAACGGATCAATCATGTAGTGCTGCCCCGGAACGCTTGGGCCGGCGTTATTGAAAAATTTCATCATGGATCAGCGCAAAGGAACTGTGTATTCGGGTTGAAGAATCAGGCGTGCAGACAAGTTGCCGATGTTGCAGTCACTTGTGGTCAGAAGCCACCAGTCCCTCGCGCACCGTGGGGTAGCGCAGCGCCAGGCCGAGTTCGGTTTTCATGCGCAGGTTGCTCAGGCGGCGGGATTCGCTCATGAAGCTCAGCAGCATCACCGGCAACTGGGCTTGAGCCTGGTGGCGTGGCAGCCGGGCGGGCCGGGGCAGGCCGTACAGGTCGGCCGCCAGGTCGAAGTAATCACCCATTTTGAGTTCGGTGTCGTCGCACACGTTGATGTTGCGTTGGCCGCTGCCGCGCCACAGGGCCAGCACACAGGCGCGGGCCAGGTCATCGGCATGGATGTGGTTGGTGTACACATCGTCAGCGGCTTGCAATACCGGCGTGCCGCGCAGCAACCTGTCGCGGGGCGTGCCCCCTGCCCGGTCGGGTGCGTAGATGCCTGGAATGCGCAGCACCGTGCAGGCCACGCCGGTGCGCTGTCCGTAGGCCCGCACTGAAGCCTCGGCATGCACACGGCGCGTGGCGCGGGCGGTGTGGGGCTGCACAGCGCGGGTTTCGTTCACCCAATCGCCACCGCAATCGCCGTACACCCCGCTGGTGGAGCCATAGACCAGGCTGCGGGGCAGTGCCCGGCGTGAGAGCACCCGTACCAGCGCACGGGTGCGGGGGTCGGTGGTCCAGGCCGGGCCTTGGTCGGAGGGCGGAGGAGCCAGGTGCAGTACCCGCTGGGCCAGGCCAGCCAGGCGGCGCACGCTGGCCACATCGTCCAGGTTGCCCACCAAGGGTGTGATGCCTGCGGCCCGCAATGCCCCACAACGCTGGGGCGATGAAGTCAGGGCCAGCAGGCGCACCCGCCCCGCCAGCAAACTGGCCATCCGCATGCCCACATCGCCACACCCCACCACCAGCACCCGCTCACGCCGAAAGCGTGCGGGCAACGCACCCATGAAAGCCATTGCAATACCCTGCTTTGAGTCTTTTCAGACTTTGAGACAATTTGAACCGACCAACCCCGCCTTGCCCGAGCCAAGGCATTCTTTGTTTTTTGGATTGAGTATGACATTTCAGATCAGCGTGCAGCCCAGCGGGCGCAGCTTTGTGGCCCAGTCCGGCGAGGTCATTCTGACCGCCGCCATCCGTGAAGGCGTGGGCATGCCCTACGGCTGCAAAGACGGTGCCTGTGGCTCGTGCAAGTGCCTCAAACTCTCGGGCAATCTGACACACGGCCCCCACCAGGCCAAGGCCCTGAGCCCTGAGGAAGAATCGGCTGGCTGGGTGCTGACCTGCTGCGCCACCCCCACCACCGATGTGGTGCTGGAGTCGCGCCAGGTGACGGAAGTGGGCGCATTCCCCGTGAAAAAAATGCCGGTGCGCGTGAGCAGTTTGCAGAGAGTGTCAGACGATGTGATCACGCTGCGGCTGCAACTGCCTGCTGCCGAAGCGTTCCAGTACCACGCCGGGCAGTATGTGGAGTTTCTGCTGCGCGATGGCGACTGCCGCAGCTACTCGATGGCCAATGCGCCGCACAACCAGGGCACGCCAGCCCACCTGGAACTGCACCTGCGCCACATGCCCGGTGGCAAGTTCACCGACCATGTGTTCGGTGCCATGAAAGAGAAAGACATTCTGCGCATCGAAGGCCCCTATGGCAGCTTCTTTTTGCGTGAAGACAGTGCCAAGCCGATGATTTTTCTGGCCTCGGGCACCGGGTTCGCCCCCATCAAGGCGCTGATAGAGCACATGCAGTTCAAGGGCATCACCCGGCCTGTGGCGGTGTACTGGGGTGGCCGCCGCCCGGCTGACCTGTACATGCACGCCTGGTTGCAAGAGCAGGCTGCCGCCATGCCCCACCTCACGTATGTGCCTGTGGTGTCGGATGCCCTGGCAGAAGACAACTGGACGGGCCGCACGGGCTTTGTTCACCAGGCCGTGATGGCGGATTTTGCCGACCTCAGCGGTCACCAGGTGTATGCCTGCGGTGCGCCGATAGTGGTGGAGTCGGCCCGCGCCGATTTCAGCGCCCGCTGCGGCTTGCCTGCCGACGAGTTTTTTGCCGACTCGTTCACATCGGCGGCGGACAAGGAGGCCTGAGCCAGCGCCACAGCCGCCGCACGGTCAGCTTTTTTCGGCGAGCAAAATTTTGAGGTCTGCCGCCAGTGCGGCGGCACCGCTGCCGTAGCGGTGGTACACACGCAGGCGGCCGCGTGTGTCATAGACATAGCTGCCAGCCGAATGGTCCATGGTGTAGCTGGTGGGCGTGCTGCCCTCCACTTTTTTGTAATACACCTTGTACGACTTGGCCAGCTCGGGCAAGGCCTGCGGAGTGGGTAGCAAAGCCAGAAAGCCCGCGTCAAAGCTGGCCATGTAGGCCTTCATGATCTCGGGTGTGTCGCGCTCGGGATCGACGCTGACAAACAAGCCTTGCAGTTTGTCGCCATCTGGCCCCAGCAATTTCTTGGCTTGGGCCAGCTCGGTCAACGAGGTGGGGCAAACATCGGGGCATTGCGTGTACCCGAAAAACACCACCACCAGCTTGCCCGCAAAGTCGGTCAGCTGGCGGGTCTGGCCGTTGTGGTCGGGCAGCGTGAAGCCATTGGCGTAGTCGGCCCCCGTCAGGTCAATGCCCGAGAAGGCAGGCTTGGACTCGGAGCACCCATAAAAAGCAGCCATTGAGCTTGCTGCGATTGCATACCCAGCTACTTTTTTGACGAATCCACGGCGGGGAGATGGCGGTATGGTCATGTTTTTTGTCAAAGCAGGTAGTGATCCAGCAGCAATGCGGCAAACAGCGCCGACAGATGGATGAGCGAAAAACGGAAAGTCTTGCGGGCCAGGGCATCTGAATAGTTCTGCCACAGTCGCCACGCATACCAGCAAAACCCCGCCGACAGCCCCAATGCCACAGCCAGATACAGCCAGCTGCTCATGCCGTAGATGAATGGCATCAAACAGGCTGCCAGCAAAATGAAGGTGTACAGCAAAATTTGCAGCCGGGTGAACTCGGAACCGTGGGTCACCGGCAGCATGGGCAGACCAGACTTGCGGTAATCCTCCACCCGGTACAGCGCCAGTGCCCAGAAGTGCGGCGGTGTCCACAGAAAAATGATGAGAAACAGGATGGCGGCCTCCGGCCCCACATCGCCCGTCATGGCGGCCCAGCCCAGCACGGGTGGCATGGCCCCGGATGCACCGCCAATCACAATGTTTTGTGGTGTGAGCGGCTTGAGCACCACGGTGTAAATCACCGCATAGCCCACAAAAGTGGCAAAGGTCAGCCACATGGTCAACGGGTTGACCAGCACATACAGAATGGCTGAACCGATCGCGCACAGCGTGGCAGAAAAGGCCAGGGTTTGCGTGTTGGTCAGCTCACCCTTGGCAGTGGGCCGCCAGGCGGTGCGTTTCATCTTGGCATCGATGCGCTGCTCCACCACGCAGTTGAAAGCGGCTGCGGCACCGGCCACCAACCAGATGCCCAGACAGGCCACCGCCGCCTGCTGCACCTGCATCCAGCTGGGCACACCGGGTACGGCCAGCACCATGCCAATGAGGGCACAAAACACGATCAGCTGAATGACCCTGGGTTTGGTCAAGGCGTTGAACTGCCGCCAAGTGGAAATACGGGCCACCGCAAGGGGTGGCGTGGAAGCGGTACTCATGCTTGCTTTCCTGACGAACTGACAAAAGATAAAACCGAAGATTGGGCCGATGACTGGCTGCCTGGTTGGGCCAGACCGGCCCCCACCAACACCATCACCAATGCAGCTGCACCGCCAGTGTGGCCCACAGCCGCCAGCAACGGCCAGCCCAGCACAACATTGGACAAGCCGGTTGCAAACTGCCACAGCACCAGCCCGAACAGCCAGCGGGCAGTGTGGCGGGTGTCGGGCCGGGCATGGAGTGAGCAGGCCAACCAGATCAACCCGGCGATGACCACCACCGCACCCAGGCGGTGTACAAAATGAATGGCGGTGAGTGCGGCAAACGGCAGACCATCGCCCTGCCTGGTTTCACCCAGTTCACGCCAGAGGCTGAAGCCGTGGGCAAAGTCCATGCTGGGCCACCAACTGCCTTGGCATTGCGGAAAGTCGCTGCAAGCCAACACCGCGTAATTGGTGCTGACCCAGCCACCCAGCGCAATTTGCAGCCACAACAAGGCAAACACACCCAGCCACAGAACACGGTGGCGGCCCTGGGCACGCCAGCCTTGCTGGGCTGTGCCCCAATGCACGCCATGCTGGTAGCGCAGCGCCTGCATGCGCAGCAAGGCCAACAACACCAAACCGCCCAGCAGGTGCAAAGTAACAATGGCCGGAAACAGCTTCATGGTCACGGTGAACGCACCGAATGCCCCCTGCACACACACCCAGAACAAAGTCAGACTGGGCCACCAGGGTGAAACCGGCAGGTGGCGGCGATCAAGCCAGGTTGCCAGCGTGATCGCCAGTATCAGCACCCCCACCCCTGTGGCCAGGTAGCGGTGGATCATTTCCACCCAGGCCTTGCCGAACGTGACCGGGCCAGACGGCAACGCAGCCTGCGCTGCGGCGATGTCCACCTTGGCCCCCAGCGGGCTGGCGTGGCCATAGCAGCCTGGCCAGTCCGGACAGCCGAGGCCGGAGTCGGTGAGGCGGGTAAACGCCCCGAACAGCACCAGATCAAACGTCAGAAACAAGGTGACCAGTGTCAGCATGCGCAGGCGCTGCCCCGGTGTGGCCTGGCGACTTTTGAGCCAGACCCAGGCGAGCGGCAGCATGGCCACCAGCAGCCCGGTGACCATCAGCGTCAGTGTTGGGCTGAGATCCAACACGGGAGCCGTGCTCATCGGGCAGGCCGTCCGGGCTGATCCCACGAGCTGGAGCTGCGCAGCAGCCGCTCCAGGTCTTTGCGGGCTTTGAGTGGGTCGATGTTGGCCGGAAAGCGCATCATCCAGTTGCCCATTGGATCGACGACATACAGGTGATCCTCCACAGCCTGTCCTGCTGCTGGCTGCAACCAGGTTTGCACATCGGCCTGCGTCACTTTCAGCACGGTGGCAGTGGACAACCCTGCCCGCATGGACTGCGGCACATCGGCATCGCCCGTGCGCAGCCACACCCAATCCATCCGGTCCTTGTCTTTACCCAGGCTTTCACGCAACTGCCTGCTCAGGTACAAGTGCTGCTCGCACTGGGTATTGCAGGCACTGTCCGCCACACTGATGATCAGCCACTGGTGCGTCAGACTGGTCAGCGGCACCACCTGGCCTTGCATGTCGGTGGCATGGAAGGCGGGCAAAGGCTGCTGGGGCTGGATCAGTTCACCGTAATTGCGCCGCCCCTCTGGCCGGATGACGTAATAGGTGAAGTAAGACGCGATGACCGGCGCGGCACACACCAGAAACAGCAGCATCAACTTGATGCGGGAGCTGCGGGTACGCGAAGCCATGTCCAGCGACTGCACATCCATCGAGGGCAGGCTGTGTACGGTGAGACCCAGGGGTTGATCAACCACGGTGGACGCGGTCATGGGCTGCTCGCCTGCGGCGGGGGGAGATGATTTGGAACCAGACATACAAACACACCATCAAGGCACTGAGGCCAAACCATTGAAAGGCATACCCGTGATGCTTGTGTACCCCCGCCGTCACGGGGGGCCAACGGCGCTCAAGGCCATCATCGGGCGAGAGGGAATCGGGCTGCAACTGCACCAGCGATCCAAGGATCACATCCGCCTTCAGTTCACTGGCGAATGCATCCATGTCCAGATTCTGCCGGATCAGCCCCGTACCGGATGCCCCCAGCTCATAGACCCTGGACGGCGGCCCGGCCAATCGGCCCGTGACCTCCACCCAGCCCGCTGGGGTGGGCACCTGGGGTACCTTGGTGCGATCCATGAAGTCACGCGGAACAAAGCCACGCTGCACCAGCAGCACACGGCCACCCTGCTCCAGCTTGAGTGGCGTGACCACGTAAAAGCCCTGCCGCTGCTCCATTTGCCGGTTATCCAGAAAAACGGTGGCATCGGCCATCCATTGGCCACGCACGGTCGCAAGCCGGTGCCACACATCTTCTGTGGAATGCAAATGGGCCACATCGGTCAAAGCCAACGCAGGCATGGTCTGCCGCTGGTCAATGAGGCGCTGCAACGACTCTTTGTAGTCCGCTCTTCTGAGCTGCCAAAACCCCATTGAAGCGGTGACCGACACGCACACCAGTGTGGCCAGCAGCACCAGCCAAAACCGGCGATCAAACTGAGAAAACCTCATCGGGCGATAATCCGATTCATGACATACCTCGTGATTTTGGCCTTTGTCGCCATACTGGGCAGTTTGGCAGCCGCACTCGTTTTCATGATGCGCGGAGGGCCAGCCAGCCAATCCGAGGGGCAACCCAACCGGCGCATGGCCAAGGCCTTGGCTTACCGGATCGGATTATCCGTGCTGCTGTTTGCGGTGCTGCTGTTCAGCCATTGGATGGGCTGGATCCAGCCCACAGGCATACCACCAGGCCGTTGAGCACTTCAATCCAGAGCCTTATAACAAGCACCCAATGAAAAAGCGCCGCAAGGCGCTTTTTCATTGTTCAAACACGTACCCGGTCTGCCATCACAGGCAGCCGTGGTCGCGCATCACTCACATCCAATAGACCAGCACGTACAGACCGAGCCACACCACGTCAACAAAGTGCCAATACCAGGCGGCACCTTCAAAACCAAAATGGCGCTCAGCGGTGAAATGGCCTTTTTGCAAACGCAGGGTCACAAACAGCAGCATCAGCATGCCCACGAACACATGGAAGCCGTGGAATCCGGTCAGCATGTAGAACGTAGAACCAAAAATGCCAGAAGACATTTTGAGGTTCAAATCCCCCCAGGCATGGGCATATTCATACCCTTGCACACACAGGAATGTGAAGCCCAGCAACACCGTCAACCACATGAAGGCAATGGTTTTGGTGCGGTTACCTGCCTGCAAGGCATGGTGGGCAATGGTCAGTGTGACCCCTGAAGTCAACAGCAACGCCGTGTTGATGGTTGGCAACCAGAACGGACCAACCGTCTGGAAGGGCTCCACAATGCCAGCAGGCGATGCGGTGGCACCCGCCATCGCACTGGGCCAGACGGCTTGGAAGTTGGGCCAGATCAAGGCGTTTTCGAGACTGCCCAAAGCCGGCACCGAATGCACACGCGCCCACCAGAGGGCGGTGAAAAACGCACCGAAAAACATCACCTCGGAAAAAATGAACCAGCTCATGCTCCAGCGGTATGACAGGTCAATTTTGTGCCCGTACAAGCCACCCTCGCTCTCGGCCACCGAATCGCGGAACCACTGGTACAAAACAACCAACCACCACACCAGGCCAAACGCCAGTGAGTAAGCCCCCCAGGTTGAACCGTTCACCCACTGGCCTGCGCCCAGGATAAAAAAGAACAGGCCAATGGAAGCCATGACGGGATGCCGTGATGGCCCTGGCACAAAGTAATACGGCGCATGGCCATGTGTTGCTGCTGACATGCTCACTCCTGTTTTTCTGTCAATACGAAACTACCGCGCCCGATATCAGGCCACTTTCACTGCCCAATTCACCAGCACCATCAACCCCACCACAAACAGCAGGGCCAGAACCAGACCCACAGCAATCAGGTGCAAAGGGTTGAGGCGCTCAATGTCTTTTTGATAATCGTCTTTGCGCCGCACACCCAGAAACCCCCACAGCACAGCCCGCACAGTGGTCATCAAACTGGGTCTGCGCTGAAGCGGCTCTTTTGACTGCGGCTGACGATTCACACAGCTCCTCCGGCCACCACCAATGGTGCATTCAACTTCACGGCACCAACCGAAGTGGGTGCAGCAGGCACCTTGCCTCCGACTTCAAAAAACGTGTACGACAAGGTGATGGTTTTCACATCTTTGGGCAACCTGGGGTCAATCACAAAAGCCACGGGCCAGGCTTTCTTTTCGCCTGGCTCCAGGGTGTATTGCGTGAAACAGAAACACTCCAGCTTGTTGAAATGCGCCATCGCCTGCTGCGGTGCATAGCTGGGAATGGCCTGCGCCGCCATCGTTCGGTTCTGGATGTTCTGGAACTCGTACATCACCGTCGAAAGCTGACCAGGATGCACCTGCATGGAGCGGACTGCGGGCTTGAAATCCCACGGACCGCGCGCATTGGCATCAAACTCCACCGTGATGGTGCGGGAGGTGTCCACCTGCGTGTTGGTGGGCAATTTGCCCACCTGGCCCGGCACCTCTCGCTCGGCCAAAGCCAGAACATTGATGCCCGTGGCCTCGCAGATGGCGTTGTAAATGGGCACCAAGGCATAACCGAAGCCGAACATGCCCACCGTGATCACGGCGAGCTTGCCCAGCATCTTCGCGTTTTCGCGCTTCAGACCCATGTGTTTTCCAATGCTTCAATGGCCAAGCAGCACCATTTTTCCCATGAAACCCAGGAAAAACATGGCGGCCACCGATGCCAGGATCAAACCCAGCTTCAAGTTGCTTTTCTTTTGTTCTGGCGTGGTCATGTTGACGGGGCCTCAACCGATCACACGGGTAGCGGTTGCATCCAGCTTGGGCGGATTTTCAAAGGTATGGAAAGGAGCGGGCGATGGCACTTCCCATTCCAGACCCTCGGCACCTTCCCATGGCTTCTGTACAGCCTTGGGGCCTTGACCGCGCATGGCCGGAATGATCACCGCCACAAAGAAGTAAACCTGTGCAAAGCCGAAAGCAAAACCACCGATGGACGCGATCATGTTGAAGTCGGCAAACTGCATGGGGTAGTCGGCATAACGGCGTGGCATGCCAGCCAGACCCAGGAAGTGCATGGGGAAGAAGGTCACGTTGAACGCAATCATCGACCACCAGAAGTGGATCTTGCCGCGTGTTTCGCTGTACATCACGCCTGTCCACTTGGGCAGCCAGTAATAGATGCCAGCAAACATGGCAAACAGCGAACCGGCCACCAGCACATAGTGGAAGTGGGCCACCACGTAATAGGTGTCCTGGAAGTTGATATCAATGGGGGCCACCGACAGAATCAACCCCGTGAAGCCTCCGATGGTGAACACAAAAATGAAGCCCACGGCCCACATCATGGGTGTCTCAAAGGTCATGGAGCCTTTCCACATGGTGGCGATCCAGTTGAAGATCTTCACACCAGTCGGCACGGCAATCAGCATGGTCGAATACATGAAGAACAGCTGACCAGTCACTGGCATGCCAGTGGTGAACATGTGGTGAGCCCACACCACAAAGCTCAGGATGGCGATGGAGCCGGTGGCGTACACCATCGATGCATAGCCAAACAGCTTTTTGCGTGCAAAGGCGGGCACCACCTGGCTGACGATGCCGAAGGCCGGCAAAATCATGATGTACACCTCGGGGTGACCGAAGAACCAGAAAATATGCTGGTACATGATGGGGTCACCGCCACCGGCGGGGTTGAAGAAGCTGGTGCCAAAGTGGCGGTCGGTCAGCGTCATGGTGATGGCACCGGCCAGCACGGGCATCACGGCAATCAGCAAATAGGCGGTGATCAGCCAGGTCCAGCAGAACATGGGCATCTTCATCAGCGTCATGCCGGGCGCGCGCATGTTCAGGATGGTGACGATGATGTTGATGGAGCCCATGATGGAGCTGGCACCCAGGATGTGCATGGCAAAAATGCCCGCATCCATCGATGGGCCCATTTGCAGGGTCAGCGGTGCATACAGCGTCCAGCCAGCGGCGGGGGCACCACCGGGCATGAAGAATGAGCCCGCCAGAATCAGGCCTGCTGGCACCATCAGCCAGAAGCTGAAGTTGTTCATGCGGGCAAAGGCCATGTCGGACGCACCGATTTGCAGTGGAATCATCCAGTTTGCAAAGCCCACAAACGCCGGCATGATGGCACCGAACACCATGATCAGACCGTGCATGGTGGTCAGCTGGTTGAACAGCTCAGGATTGACCAGTTGCAGACCAGGCTGAAACAGCTCGGCCCGAATCAGCAAAGCCAGCACACCACCGATCATCAGCATGGTGAAGCTGAACAGCAAATACAGCGTGCCGATGTCTTTGTGGTTGGTGGCAAACACCCAGCGCCGCCAGCCGGTCGGTGCATGGTGGTGATCATGGTCGTGATCGTGCGCGTGGTGATCGTGGTGACCGATAACTGCACTCATGTTGGAATCCTTGAAAACTCTGAGACTGGAAAATTCGGCACCGGCTTATTTGCGGGCGGCAACCACATCGGCAGGCTGCACGATCTGGCCTGTCTTGTTTGACCAGCTGTTTTTGGCATAGGTCAGCACAGCGGCAATTTCGGTATCGCTCAATTGCGACCAGGCAGGCATGGCCGTGCCAGCCACGCCTTTGAGCAGGATGCCGACAGACTGGGCATGCGCATCGGCCACGACCACGGCAGAACCATCCAATGGTTTGATGGGGCCAGCGCCCTTGCCATTGGCCTGGTGGCAGGCCAGGCAATTGGCGGCATAAACAGACTCACCGCGCTTGACCAGATCAGCCAGAGCCCAAACCTTGGCCGGATCATCGGCAGCGGCTGCCATTTCCTTTTTCTTGGCAGCAACCCATTCGGCATATTCGGCTTCGGTCACCACCTTCACATGGATGGGCATGTAGGCGTGCTCTTTGCCACACAGCTCGGCACACTGGCCATAGAAATCGCCTGTTTTCTCTGCCTTGAACCAGGTATCGCGCACAAAGCCGGGAATGGCATCTTGCTTGACACCGAAGGCCGGAATCATCCAAGAGTGAATCACATCGTTGGCCGTGGTGATCATGCGGATTTTTTTGCCCACCGGCACCACCATCGGGTTGTCCACTTTCAGCAGGTAATCGTCTGTGGGAGCGGGCTGACCGCTGTTGGACATCTGGCGGTGTGTGTTGTCCAGCGTGGCCACAAAGCTGATGCCTTCGCCGGGGCCTTTGAGATAGTCATAACCCCACTTCCACTGCATGCCCGTGGTTTTGATGGTGATGTCGGCATTGGTGGTGTCTTTCTGGGCCACCAGCACCTTGGTGGCTGGCAGGGCCATGCCGATCACGATCAGCAGCGGAACAATGGTCCAGCCCAACTCAACCCAGATTGGCTCGGGCAACTCTTGCGACCGGTGTCCCACCGATTTGCGGTGCTTGAGTATGGAATAGAACATCACACCGAACACGGCCACAAAAATCACCGCACAGATGATCATCATGAACCAGTGCAGCCAGTGCTGCTGTTCGGCAATTTTGGTGGCAGGCTCAGCGAAATTGAGCTGATTCACAGCAGGGCCGCCCGGCAAGTCCTTCACTTGGGCATGTGCTGTGCTGGCCATCCAGACACCTGCAAACAAAGCCGTTTGGGTAACAACCCGTGAAAGCTCACTGAAACCAGATTTCGCAGGCAAAACTGCCGAGTTTGTGTTGCTCACTTCTTTGCGCCCCAATAAAAACACAAGCATTGATAAATATCAATGCACATTAGAAGCGAAGTTTGCGTTTTTTTGCGATGGGGAAAACCCTTCACCCTCTACTCGCCACACATGACCCTGCCTCAAACAGGGTAATCACGCACAAATGGTCAGATTCATGCGTCAAGCTGAGAAAGACCTGGTCAGCGGGGAGTGCGGGCCGACCGGGAGGCACCGAGCATGCCACGCATGTCGTCCAGGCTGACGGCGCTGCTGGCGGCCACCTTCACCCTGGGTGCGGGCTTGAAGGCGTGGCCGTGAATCACCTCGAAACTCAGGCGCAACTGGCCATCGGGCGTGCGGGGCCAGTGCTTGGCCAGGGTGCGCTGCCAGTCGGCCAGCCACTGGCGACCACGGGTGGTGGTGGCGCGGCTGGCGTGCAAGTTGCGCCCCAGCGAACGCAACTCCTGCACCAGGCGCTCGATGGAAGCATAGGTGAGGGTGATGGTTTCCACGTCCATCACCGGCGCGGCAAAACCCTGCTGCACCAGCATGTCGCCCCAGTCGTGCATGTCGGTGAAGCTGTGGCACGGCGGTGCCCAGCCCAGCTGGTGGTACACGGCCCTCAGTTCCCTGAGCGAGTCGGGCCCCAGGCACGAAAACATCACAAAACCATCCACCTGCAAATGGCGGTGCCAGCGTTGCAGCATGGCCTGCGGCTGGTGGGTGGCGTGCAGGCACATGTTGGCCCACACCATGTCCACCTGCGTGTCTGGCGTGGCCAGCACAGGCGCACGGCCACGCACACGCGCCCACAGACTGGCTGCCACCGAGTTATCGGAATTGATAGCTGACATTGCTTTACTGGCAATCGCAGAGGCCACAAAAATCCTTGAATTTTCGAGCACACCGGCCACCGCCTGGTGCGCCTTCACGCCACCATGCAACGGCTCCCAGTTCAGCCAGCTGGCAGGGGGGGTCTTGATCCAGTGCAGGCGCTCGGCCATGCGGGTACCCACCTCGTCGTGCAGCCAGGGACTGGTGCGGTGCCGGTGGGTGTGCCAGCGGGCCACGGCCACCGGGTCCATGCCAGGCACAGGCGTTTCGGTGGATGCCGTGGCGATGGCGCTGGCAGGGCTCAGGGAGGCGGAGGGGGTCAGGTCGGGGGCGGTCACGGGCATGGTCAGAGGGTGGCGGGCCAGTATAGTGAGGCGATGGAGTCCCCGCCCCCAACCGGCTTTTCTGCACCCAGCCGCTGGCCGTGGCTGGCCGCACGCTGCGAGCTGTGCGGCACCTGGCCTGCACAGCCCGCCGGATCGCCCGTGTGCGCTGAATGCCTCGGCACTTTCACACCACACGCACACCGCTGCCCCACCTGTGCGTT
>CALMMY010000312.1 GCA_937868695.1 uncultured Comamonadaceae bacterium | reverse complement strand
CCCACGACCCTTGGCTTCGGAGGCCAATACTCTATCCACTGAGCTACAGCCGCACGGCTGTGTTGACTTGCGATGTATCAAACACAAGTGTGCGAGTTTAACCTGTGAGCGCAGCCAACCACCAGCTCAGCTGGCGACGAGATGGGCCTGAGCCAGGCATTGCTGAAACAGCCGGGTAGCCTGCGTGGGCTCGGGAGACTGTCGAACGATGGCTGAAAAGTGGCATTGGTAGTGAAACTGCGCAGGCGCAATGGCCTGCATCTGGCCGTTTTGCACAAACCCCTGGGCGTAGTGGTCGGGCAAAAAGCCCAGAAAGTCGCCCGAGAGGATGAAAGTGGCCACCGACTCCTGGTCGAACGCGGTGGCACTGCGCTGCAAACGCTCGCGGTGGCTGACTTCCATGTTGGGTGAGTGGTAGCCCAGACCGGCAAAGGCATGGCGGCGCACATCGGCCCACGTCAACGGTGCATGGCTGGCGTTGAACAGCGGGTGCCCCTGGGCGCAGTACAGCAGCATGGTTTCGCCAAACAGTTCTTCATACGCCAGGCTGTCGCTGCGCCGGTGCTCGGGGATGATGCCCAGCTGGTAATGCCCGGCCATGACCCCCTGCTCGATAGCCTGGATGGTGCCCACATGCAAGTGGATGACCACATCCGGGGCCTGCCGCCTGAACAGGGCCACGGCCTGTGCAATGTGGGCCTGCGGGTTGCTGGCGGTTTTGTCAAAAACAGCCACATGCAGACTGCCGCCCAGGCGGTGGTGCAAGGCATCCACGCTGGCCCGGAAGCTCTCGGTGGCGGCCATCAGCTGCCGGGTTTCGGCGTGTATGCGCTCGCCTTCGGGCGTGAGGGCAAAGCCGCTGCGACCGCGACGGCACAGGGTCAGGCCCAGGCGGGTTTCCAGGTCTTTGACATGGCGGCTGATGGTGGAGGTGCTGATGTTGAGTTCCAGCTCGGCGGCGGTCATGCCGCCGCAGTCCACCACGGCCTGAAAAACGCGCAGCAGGCGGATGTCGGCATCGCTGATCTGGCCGAGCACGGCCCTTTTCTTTTGCTGTGTGGTCATGGTGGTTGTTCAGTTGCAGATTTATACAACTGAAGCTGCGTATGTTTCGCTGTTACGCATGCGAATAGCGCCCAACAATCGCGCTTTTCCGCATCCACATTCCGAGGTGTCAAACATGGACATGACCGACAGCCAGCACATTCAGTCACCCGCACCAGCGCAGACTCCCCGCACCGATGCGGCCTGGCTGGAAGCGCACTGGATGCCCTATACCGGCAACCGCCAGTTCAAGGCGAATCCGCGCATCATGGCCAGCGCGAAAGGCGCGTATTTCACCGACATCCACGGCAAGCAGATTTTTGACGGTCTCTCTGGCCTGTGGTGTACGGGTCTGGGTCACGGACGTGAGGAAATCACCCGTGCCGTGGCGCAGCAGATGGCCACGCTGGACTATTCCCCGGCATTCCAGTTTGGCCACGCGCTGTCGTTCGAGCTGGCCAACCAGATTGTGGAGCGCATGCCAGCCGGGCTGAGCCATGTGTTCTTCACCGGATCGGGCTCGGAATCTGCCGACACGTCCCTGAAAATGGCCCGTGCCTATTGGCGCACCAAGGGCCTGGGGCAAAAAACCCGGCTGATAGGGCGGGTGAAGGGTTACCACGGTGTGAACTTCGGTGGTATTTCGGTGGGTGGCATCGTGGGCAACCGCAAGCTGTTCGGCCAGGGAGTGGAAGCCGACCACCTGCCGCACACGCAACCACCTGCGGGCTCATTTTTCCAGGGCATGCCGCCTGCCGAAGCCAACAACACCGGCTGGCAGGGTGCCGCTCTGGCCGACGATCTGCTCAACATCATCAACCTGCACGATGCCAGCAACATTGCGGCGGTGATCGTGGAGCCGTTCTCGGGTTCGGCGGGCGTGGTCATCCCACCCGTGGGTTACCTGAAACGCCTGCGGGAGATTTGCACCGCCCACAACATCCTGCTGATTTTTGATGAAGTGATTTCGGGCTTTGGCCGCAGCGGTGCCTGGACGGGTGCGGAAGCTTTCGGCGTGACCCCCGACATCCTGAACTTTGCCAAGCAAGTCACCAATGGCACGCAGCCGCTGGGCGGTGTGGTGGCCAGTAAGGAGATTTACGACACCTTCATGGCCGCCGGTGGCCCCGACTACATGCTGGAGTTTCCGCACGGCTACACCTACTCGGCCCACCCGGTGGCCTGTGCAGCCGGCGTGGCCACCATGAAGCTGCTGGCCCAGGAAGATGCGCCGCAGCGCGTGCGCGAACTGGCTCCCCACTTTGAGCAGGCTGTTCACAGCCTCAAAGGGGTCAGGCATGTGGCCGACATACGCAACTTTGGCCTGGCGGCGGGCTTCAGCATTGCACCGCTGCCCGGTGAACCGGCCAAACGCCCATTCGAAATTGCCATGACCATGCTGGACAAAGGCTTTTACGTGCGCTACGGCGGAGACACCATCCAGCTGGCCCCACCGTTCATCAGCACCCCGGCTGAAATTGACCGGCTGGTGAGCGCACTGGGCGACACGCTGCAAGCCACGGCCTGAACACGCCCTTCAACCACACCGCCCAAGGAGCAACCGATGTATCAACCCAGGCAATTTGTGGTGAACGACACCGCAGACCTGCATGCGGCCATGCGTGCGTACCCGCTGGGCAGCCTGATCACGTTTCAGGACGGGGAACTTGTGGCCGACGAGATTCCATTCCTGCTCGACCCCACCCCCAGTGCCGAGCATCCCAACGGTGTGCTGAAAGCCCATGTAGCACGGGCCAACCCGCTCTGGCAAAAGCACGATGCCAGCAAACAGGTGCTGGTGATCTTCAAAGGGCCGCAAGCCTATGTGTCGCCATCCTGGTACGCCACCAAGGCCGAGCATGGCAAGGTGGTGCCCACTTGGAACTACATCGTTGTACAGGCCAGCGGAGGTTTGGTGCAAAAAGATGGTGACACGGCCTGGCTTCGCGCCCAGCTCGATGCCCTGACGCACAGCCAGGAGGGCAAGCGCCCCGCACCGTGGCAAGTCAGCGATGCCCCGGAGGACTACATTGCTCAGACCATGAAAGCCATTGTGGGCATTGAAATCAGCATCCGGTCGCTGACGGGCAAATGGAAAGTCAGCCAGAACCAGCCCGCAGCCAACCGCGAAGGCGTGGTGCGCGGGCTGACGGAGCACCCACATGGTTTGACCGATGCAGCTGCCGTGGCCCTGGCGGTGCGCGACCGCAGCCCTGCACAGACCTGAAACACAAAAATTCTGAAATTTTCTGTCTCTGCCGCTTAATCCAAATACATCAATTGCTATCAAAACCATGACATCCATCGGACACCTGATTGACGGCCAGCGCATCAACGGCGGCCAGCGCACCCAACCTGTTTACAACCCCGCCACCGGCGCATCCGAGCTGTCGGTTCAACTGGCCGATGTGGCGACTGTGCAGGCAGCCATCGCCAGTGCAGAAGCGGCCTTCCCGGCCTGGCGCAACACCCCGCCGCTGAAACGCGCACGGGTGATGAGCAAGCTCAAAGAACTTCTGGAAGCCAACGCCGACAAAATCTGCCAGCTCATCACCGATGAGCACGGCAAGGTGCTGGCCGACAGCCTGGGCGAACTGCAACGCGGCATTGAAAACGTGGAATACGCCAGCTACGCGCCCGAGCTGCTCAAGGGCGAACACAGCCGCAACGTGGGCCCCGGCATCGACTCGTGGAGCGAATTCCAGGCGCTGGGCGTGACAGCAGGCATCACCCCCTTCAACTTCCCGGCGATGGTGCCGCTGTGGATGTGGCCCATGGCCGTGGCGTGCGGCAACACCTTCGTGCTCAAGCCCTCCGAGCGCGATCCCAGCAGCAC
>CALMMY010000311.1 GCA_937868695.1 uncultured Comamonadaceae bacterium | reverse complement strand
TCCCTTGGTGGTGGGCTCGGCACCCTGCTGCCAAGGAAGGGGCTGCCCTTTTTGGATTCTAGGCGAGGAACTTCTGCATCAGCGATGCCACCCGCAGCGGCTGGTCGTGGTGCAGCATGTGGCCCGCATCGTCCACCACCTCGATTTGCAGGTTGGGCACGGCTTTCAGGCGCTCGTGGTATTCGTCCAGCGTGAAGCGGCCCTGCCACCACTGGACCATCTGGTTGTGACTGGCTTCCACGGCCAGCACGGGCGCGGTGATGCGTTGGTGAACAGCCAGCACCTCCTCCACCCGGTAGAGCTGGGGGTTGACCACCTTGTGCCCGGCATCGCCCAGGATGTGCCATTGCCCTTGGGCATCGGGCGCGGCCCAGTGGCTGGCCAGCCACAGCGCCTTGTCGGCGGGCAGGCGGGGGTTGGTTTTCATGAGGCGGCGGGCCACATCGTCGGCGCTGGCGTAGTGCCTGAGCGCCTTGTCGCCCGCATGCAGGGCCTTGATTTCGTCCAGCCACTGCGCCAGCCTGCCCGGAGCCTGGGCCGGGCGGCTGGCGGGCAGGCCAAAGCCTTCCAGGTTGATGAGGCGGCGCACCCGCTGCGGGCGCACCCCGGCATACATCATGGCAATGTTGCCGCCCATGCTGTGGCCCACCAGATCGACCGGCGCATCGGGCGAAAAGTGATCCAGCATCGCGTCCAGGTCGGCCAGGTAGTCGGGAAACCAGAAACAGTCGGCCCCGCCAGCGGGCGTGCGGCCAAAGCCCCGCCAGTCGGGGGCCACCACCCGGCGCGGGCTGCCCAGGCTGGCCAGCGCATCGACCACAAACTGGAACGACGCGCCCACATCCATCCAGCCATGCACCATCACCAGCAACGGGCTGTGGTCAGCGCATGCATCGGGCTCGCCCCATTGCATGACGTGGTAGGGCAGGCCACCACGCACGGGCACGGTGGTGCTGCGGGGGGTACAGATTTCGGTATAGGCAGGGTGGGGGGCAGAGGTGTGCATGGCCGCATCTTATGAAGGGATGGCCGCTGGCGTGGCGGGCACGAGTCCAACCCGTGACAGTGTGCGGGTTGTGCCTGTGGGCGTGTGCGGGCTGGCATGGCATGCTGATACATGGCACCGGTGCGGCTCCTAACGGCTCTGCTGTCGGTGCTGAATGCCGGACACAGCCTGTCTCCGTTTCAATCCGCCTGCCCTTCTGATCCCGCCATGCATGCTCCTGTCTCCCCTCCTTCCGAAATGGCCTCTTTCACTGCCGATGCCCCAGGTTCCTCAGACTCCCTGAACGACCACCACACCGCCATGCAGCAACAGTTCGGCTGGCAGGTGCCGCCGCGCATGAACATGGCCAGTCTGTGCTGCGTGCGATGGGCCGACAGCCCGGACACAGCCCACAACATCGCTGTCATTGCCGATGGCGAAGGTGCGGAGGTGCGTTCTCACAGCTATGCCGATTTGCATGCCCAGGCCTGTCGGCTGGCCAATGTGCTGAGCGGGCAGGGCGGCCTGGGAGTCGTGCGGGGCGACCGGGTGGCCATCGTGCTGCCGCAGCGGTTTGAAACGGCGGTGGCCTACATGGGCGTGCTGATGACCGGGGCGGTGGGCATGCCGCTGTCCATGCTGTTTGGCCCCGAGGCGCTGGCCTACCGCCTGCAAGACAGCGCCGCCGTGGTGGCCATCTGCGACCAGTCTGCGCTGCCCCACCTGAACGAGGTGCGTGCCCAGTGCCCCACGCTGCGGGCGGTGCTGGTGGTGGGCCAGGCGGATGCGCGGGCTGATTTTTCCCAGGCGGCCACTCACGAAGGATTCCAGCAGCTCGGGTGGCAGCCCGCTCTGGCCGCTGCCAGCCCCGTGTTTGCCTGCGCCGACACGCTGGCCGACGAGCCTGCCGTGCTGATTTACACCAGCGGCACCACCGGCAACCCCAAGGGCGGGCTGATTCCGCACCGGGCGCTGGTGGGCAACCTCAGTGGTTTTGTGTGCAGTCAGAACCTGTTCGGCTTTCCACCCGAGGGCGGGCTGCCGTTTCCGTGCGCCTTGCCTGAGACTCTGCCTGCGGCGACATCCTCGGCCCAGTCTGCCAGTGGGTCTGCCGCTTCTGCGCTGGCCATGCGGGCGGATACACCGCCCGGTGCCGAGCCCCCGCAGCCTGCCTTGCCCACGGGCAGCCAGGCCGTGTTCTGGTCGCCCGCCGACTGGGCCTGGACGGGCGGGCTGATGGATGCGCTGCTGCCCACGCTGTACTTTGGCCGCCCCATCGTGGCCTAC
>CALMMY010000310.1 GCA_937868695.1 uncultured Comamonadaceae bacterium | reverse complement strand
CCGTATTCACCGATGGCGCGGGCAAACGCCATCGCAAAGCCGGTCAGCAGCGCAGGGGCAATGGCCGGAAAAATCACCCGCACAAAGGTTTGCCCGCGTGTGGCACCCAGGCACATGGCGGCTTCTTCCAGCTCTTTTTCGGTGTCTTCCAGCACGGGCTGCACGGTGCGCACCACAAACGGCAGGCCGATGAAAATGAGCGCAATCACCACGCCGTTGGGGTTGAAGGCCAGCTGGATGCCGTGCGGCTCCAGGTACTGGCCCACCCAGCCGTTGCCAGCCAGCAGCGCGGTGAGCGAAATGCCGGCCACAGCGGTGGGCAGGGCAAACGGCAAGTCCACCAGCGCATCCACAATTTTTTTGCCCGGAAAGTTGTAGCGCACCAGCACCCAGGCCACCAGCAGGCCGAACACCACGTTCACCAGCGCCGCGATCAGCGAAGCGCCAAACGTCAGCCGGTACGAGGCCAGCACGCGCGGTGCGGTGACGGCCTCCCAGAACTGCGGCCAGGTGAGGGTGAAGGTTTTGAACAGCAGGGCCGACAGTGGGATGAGCACGATCAGGCACAGGTAAAACACCGTGAAGCCCAGCGTGATGTTGAAACCGGGCAGCACCCGTTTGGTTGCCGTGCTCATTTATTTGCCTGCCGTGTACAGCTTGTCGAACTGGCCGCCGTCGTTGAAATGCACCTTCTGCGCTTCGGCCAGCGAGCCGAAATACTCGTTCACGGTGAACAGCTTGATGGGGCGCAGCGCGTTGCTGTATTTCTTCAGGATGGCTTCGTTGCGGGGGCGGATGTTGTGTTTGGCGGCAATTTCCTGGCCCTCGTCGCTGTACAGAAAGTCGAGGTAGGCCTTGGCTTCGGCGGTGGTGCCTTTTTTGGCCACGGTGCGCTCCACAATGGCCACGGGGTTTTCGGCGACGATGCTGGCGCTGGGGTGGATGGCATCGACCTTGCCCGCACCGAACTCCTTGTCCACCGACACCACTTCGCTCTCGAAGGTCACCAGCACATCGCCGATGTTGCGCTGCAAGAAGATGCCGGTGGCATCGCGCCCGCCACGCGCCAGCACGGGCACGTTTTTGTACAGCTTGCCCACAAATTCGGCGGCCTGCGCGTCGGTGCCTCCCTTGGCGCGCACCGAGCCCCAGGCGGCCAGGTAGGCCATGCGGCCATTGCCGCCTGTTTTGGGGTTGACCACCACCACCTGGATGCCGGGCTTGGTCAGGTCGTCCCAATCCTTGATGCCCTTGGGGTTGCCGTTGCGCACCAGAAACAGCATGGTGCTGGTGGTGGGTGCGGCGCTGTGGGGGAAGCGTTTGGCCCAGTCGGCGGCCACCACGCCTTTGCTGGCCAGAAATTCCACGTCGGTGGTGGTGTTCATGGTCACCACATCGGCCTCCAAGCCATCGGCCACGGCGCGGGCCTGGGCGCTGGAACCCGCGTGCGACTGGTCCACCTTGATGTCTTTGCCGGTGGATTTTTTGTACTGGGCCACGAAGGCCGCATTCAGGTCTTTGTAGAACTCACGCGACACGTCATACGACACGTTCAGCAAGCTGGTCTGGGCGCTGGCCATTTGCGCAGCAAACAAACCAATTGCAGCCAGTGCAAGGCGGGTTTTTTGATTGAATTTCATGGTGGTTTCCTGTGAATGGGGTGAAAAATGATCGGGAGGTTGAAAGGCTGGACGAGGGACTGTGAAGAGGGGAATCTCAGGCGGCCAGCAAGGCGGTGTGAGCTGCGTGGGCGTGGCTGCGCGGGCCGGGTTGGTTTGGCTGAGCAGGCGCGTCCACCTCGGTGAACGAGCGCAGCAGCGCCAGCCCAAGTGGCCAGGGGCCGAAGCCCGCCTCCACATTGATGTGCCCGGCGTTTTGCATGCGCACAAACTCGCTGCCCCAGGCCCGCGCATAGGCACCGGCCAGGCGAATGGGGCAGAACGGGTCGTTGCTGCTGGCCACCAGCACGCTGCGGTAGGGCAGCGGCTGGTAGGGCACGGGTGCAAAGTCCGCCAGCGGCCCCCGGCGCTCGGGGTCGGCCGGGGCCACCAGCAAGGCACCGGCAATGCGGGCCGCCGCTTCGGGGGGCAGGTGGATGGTGGCGATGCAGCCCAGGCTGTGCGCCACGATCACCACGGGCCGGGGTTGGGCCAGCACGGTGGCGGCCAGTGTGTCCACCCAGGCCTGGCGGGTGGGGGCGTGCCAGTCAGCCTGCTGCACCCGCACGGCGTGCGGCAACTGCTCGGCCCACAGGCTTTGCCAATGGCCGGGGCCGGAGTCGCGCCAGCCGGGAACGATCACGATGGAAGTCATCTGCACACCCTTGGTTTATAAGGATGCGGATTATCAAAAGCATTCTTTAAAACTGGAACGAATACTTTTTCATTAGCTTATGCCTGAAGTGGGTAGTTGGTTCGGCGAGCTTGGTGGTTTGGGTGGCGGGTGTGGGTGTTGTCGCTCTGGGTTGTTGTTTCTTGCCTGGCTTTTGTGGTGGCGTGCTGTTTCTCGGCTGGCTCTTGTGGTTGCGTGCCTGATCTGTGGGTATGCGTCGCGGTTGTTCGCCTGACGTTTGTGGTGGCGAGCCGTGCCGTGCTGACGTGGCGTGCTGGGGAGGGTG
>CALMMY010000309.1 GCA_937868695.1 uncultured Comamonadaceae bacterium | reverse complement strand
GGGCGAACGCATTGCCCACGCCATCCACGGTGCGCGGGTATCGGCGGTCAAGGCGGCCCTGCACCTGGAGGAGCCAGACTGTGGCCCACCTGCTGATTGTTGAAGACGACGAACTGCTGCGCGACGGCCTGCACGACCTCATCACCCAGGCCGGGCACCAGGCCACCACCGCCCCCGATGGTCTGGCCGCCCTCAACCAGCTGCAAGCCAGCGCCTTTGACGGCGTGGTGCTCGACCTGGGCTTGCCCAAGGTGGACGGCATGACCGTGCTGCGCATCTTGCGCGGCCAGCACCCGGCCATGCCCGTGCTGATCCTCACCGCCCGCGACGGTGTGGAAGACCGGGTCGAAGGGCTCAACGCCGGTGCCGACGACTACCTGACCAAACCCTTCAGCACCGACGAGCTGCTGGCCCGCCTGCAATCCATGCTGCGCCGCGCCAGCCTGCCCGCGTTTGCCTCCACCGGCTCAGGTGCGGGCGGCGGCACCGCGCACACGCCCCAGGGCCACCCCACCGCCCACGGCAGCCACACCGGCCCCACCACCCAGGACAGCACCGACCCCCGCCAGGCCAGCGGCCCCACGGCAGGCAACCTCACGCTCGACACCGCCCTGCCCCGCGCCTGGCTGGACGGCGAAGCCATCGACCTCACCCCGCGCGAATGGGCGCTGCTCGACCTGCTGGTGCGCCAGCGCGGCCAGGTGGTCAGCCGCGAGGCCGTGCTGCAAGCCTGGCTGGCCCAGCCCGGCGAGCCCGGCACAGGGGGCACGCTGGCCTCCAACGCGCTGGAGGTGTACGTCCACCGGCTGCGCCGCAAGCTGGCCGGATCGGCTTTTGGCATCCGCAACATCCGGGGGCTGGGCTACATGCTCGATGCCGCCGACAGCTGAGCCACCGCCATGCTGGCGCGGGCCTGGTCCGGTGTGTCCCTGCGGCGGCAACTGCTGCTGTGGCTGCTGCTGCCGCAGCTGGTGCTGTGGGCCGGTGGCGGCCTGCTGGCCTACCGCATGGCCCTGAGCTATGCAGAAAAGGGCATCGACCAGTCGCTCACGCAATCGGTGCGGGCGCTGGCGCGGCAGGTCAAGCCCATCGGCTCGGGGCTGCTGATCGACTTCCCCCGCGCCGCCCAGGATGTGCTGGAGCAAGACCCCGACGACCGCATCACCTACATGGTGTCGTCGCCGCCCGGCAAGTTTCTGCTGGGCAACGGCCAGCTGCCCCCGCCCTCCACGCAAGCCAGCCCGCAGCCGGGCGAGCCCCTGCTGTACAAGACCGAGCTGGACGGCAAGCCGCTGCGCATCGTCACACTCGACGTGGCCTACGGCGAAGCCCGCTCGCCCCAGATGCTGCGCGTGCAGGTGGGCAAAAGCTTTGCCGTGCAGCAGCGCATTGCCGCCGAGCTGGTGGCCGACATGCTGGCCCCGCTGCTGGCCCTGGGCGCACTCATCAGCCTGCTGGTGCATTCCGGCATCCGCCGGGGGCTGGCCCCGCTCACACGGCTGGCCGCCCAGCTCGAAAACCGCGCCGTCGATGCCCTGTCGCCCATCGAAATGAAGCAGGCCCCCAGCGAGGTGCATGCGCTGGTTCTGGCCGTCAACGGCCTGCTGGCCAAGGTGGCGGGCAGCGTCAAGCAGGAAAAGCGTTTTCTGAACGATGCCGCCCACCAGCTGCGCACACCGCTGGCCGGCCTCATCAGCCAGGTGGAGCTGGCCCAGCGCCAGGCCACCGAACCCGCGTTGCAGGAGCGCCTGGCCAAGGTACTGACCGGAGCCCAGCGCAGCGCCCACCTGGTTCACCAGCTGCTGACGCTGGCACGCACCGAAACCCAGGCCCGCCAGGCCCCGCTCGATCTGGCCAGCCTGGCCCGCGACGTGGCCCGCGAATGGACTCCCCGCGCATTGAGCGCAGGCATGGACCTGGGCTACGAAGGGCTGGATCACCTGCCCGTCAGCGGCGATGCCCTGCAACTGCGCGAAGCCGTCAGCAACCTCATCGACAACGCCCTGCGCTACACCCCGCGCGGCAGCCAGATCACCGTGCAGGTGGACAGGGTCACCGCGTCGCAAGCCCCGGCCACATCGTCTGCCCAGGCCGCCACCGGCTGGGCCGCGCTGAGCGTGGAAGACGACGGCCCCGGCCTCAGCCCCGACGAACTGGGCCACGCCTTCGAGCGCTTCTGGCGGGCCAGCACCCAGCCCGGCGGCTGCGGCCTGGGCCTGGCCATCGTGCAGGAAATCGCCCGCCGCCATGGCGGCGATGCCAGCATCGAAACGCAGCAACCGCTGGGGTTGCGGGTGAAGCTGGTGCTGCCGGTGGGGCCTGCGGGGTAGCGGACAACAGCCACCCAGCCACCATGCACCCTGCCCGCTCAGGCCACGTCGTGGCCCTTGGCGGCACGCCAGATGCGGTACCAGTCTTCGGCGGGCAGGCTGAGCTGGCAGGCGGCAACGGCCTGCTGCATGGCACCGAGGCGGCGGGAACCCCAGACAGGAATGGGGCCGCTGGGGTGGCGCAGCAGCCAGGCGCAGGCCACGGTGGCGGGGTCGCAGCCCCACTCGCGTGCCAGGTCGGCCAGCACCTCGCGCACCCGCCGGGCAGCGGCCTCTTCGGACGTGAACAGGGCACCCCCGGCCAGCGGTGACCAGATCATCGGGCGCAAGCCCAGCATCTGGGCCTGGTCCAGCGTGCCGTCTTCCAGCGGCTGCATGTGCAGCGGCGACCATTCGATCTGGTTGGTCACCAGCCGGGTGTGGTGATGGAGCAGGTTGAACTGGTGGACATTGAAGTTGGACACGCCCACATGCCTGACTTTGCCAGCCTGGCGCAAATCTTCCGCACAGCGGGCAAACTCGTCGGCACGCAGCAGGCAGTCGGGCCGGTGGATGAGCAGCACATCCAGGCAGTCGGTCTGCAAGGCACGCAGCGAGGCATCGACCGAGGCCATGACGTGTTCGGCGGATGTGTCGTAACTTTTGAGCTGGTGCGCGGGCCGCTGTGCCGACACCAGCCGGATGCCGCACTTGCTGACGATCTGCATGCGCTGCCGCAAGCCGGGCGACAGTGCCAGCGCCTGTCCGAACAGCGACTCTGCGCCATAGTCGCCATAGATGTCGGCATGGTCGAAGGTGGTGATGCCCAGGGACAGGCAGCCTTCTATCCAGCGCAGATGATCCTGCGGGCTGCGCTGCCACTCGGCCATGCGCCAGGCACCGGCCACGATGCGCGACATCTGCGCTCCGCCCGTCTGCACCTGGGGAGCCGGGCGGGGCAGGCCGTGGCTGGGCAAGGTCAGGTCATCGCGGTTCATGCGGCCAGCCGTTCTCCGCTGGCCTGGTCAAACCAGCTGGCGTGGCTGGCCGAGATGGCCAGGCCCACATGGTCACCGGGCAGCAGGCGCGATGCGGCGGTCATGGGGGCGGTGCGCACGGTCACGTTGCCTGCGGCGGTGCTGACAACCACATAGGTGTCGGCCCCGGTGGGCTCGACCACGCTGACCTGGCCGCGCCAGGTGGCGGCATCGTCAAAGCGGATGTGCTCGGGGCGCAGCCCCAGCTGGGCGGCCTGGCCTGCGGGGGCCGGGCAGGCAATCGGCAGGCTGGCATCCTTGATGGAAAAAGTGCCGTTGCCGCTCGTCCCCATTGATGTTCCAGCTATCAGGTTCATGGTGGGTGAACCGATGAAGGTGGCCACGTAGGTGTTGGCGGGGCGGTTGTAGATGTCGTCGGGCGTGCCCAGCTGTTGCAGCACACCGCCCTTCATCACGGCGATGCGGCTGCCCAGGGTCATGGCCTCGATCTGGTCGTGGGTGACGTACACGCTGGTGATGCCGCTGGTCTGGTGCAGGCGCTTGATTTCGGCGCGCATTTCCACGCGCAGCTTGGCATCCAGGTTGCTGAGCGGCTCGTCAAACAGAAACAGCTGCGGCTGGCGGGCCAGGGCGCGGCCCATCGCCACACGTTGGCGCTGGCCGCCGCTGAGCTGGGCGGGGCGGCGGTCCAGCAGGTGCTCGATTTGCAGCATGGCGGCCACTTCGGCAATGCGTTTCTGGCGCTCGGGCTTGGGCACCTTGCGCATTTCCAGGGCAAAGCCGATGTTGTCGGCCACGCTCATGGTGGGGTAGAGGGCGTAGCTCTGGAACACCATCGCAATGTCGCGCTGGGCCGGGGGCACGCCCACCACGTTGCGCTCGCCGATGCGGATGGCCCCTTCGGTGGGGTCTTCCAGGCCGGCAATGATGTTGAGCAGCGTGCTTTTGCCGCAGCCCGACGGGCCGACGAGGATGAGGAACTCGCCGGGGGCCACGTCGATGTCGATGCGCTTGAGCACCTCGACCGTCTTGTCGCCCT
The DNA here is from genome assembly GCA_937868695.1 of uncultured Comamonadaceae bacterium. Lineage (GTDB taxonomy): Bacteria > Pseudomonadota > Gammaproteobacteria > Burkholderiales > Burkholderiaceae_C > UBA2334. Next base: position 557 of record CALMMY010000309.1, on the reverse strand, counting down.
TGCCGAAGGTTTTGCGGATGCCCTGGATGTGGAGTGCGGAGGCCATTGTGTGTGTGTCCTTGTGCTTCAGCCCTTGACGGCACCTGCCGTCAGGCCTTTGACGAAATACTGTCCGGCCAGCATGTAGATCAGCATGGTGGGCAGCCCGGCGATGACGGCGGCGGCCATGTCCACGTTGTAGTTTTTGACGCTGCTGCTGGTGTTGACCATGTTGTTCAGGCCCACGGTGATGGGTTTGCTGTCGGCTCCGCTGAAGGCCACGCCGAACAGGAAGTCGTTCCAGATGGCGGTGAACTGCCAGATCAGCGTGACCATCGCAATGGGGGTGGACAGCGGCACGATGATGCGGAAGAAGATGCGCCAGAAACCCGCGCCGTCGATGCGGGCGGCGTTGACCAGCTCCTGCGGTATGGCGGCGTAGTAGTTGCGGAAAAACAGCGTGGTGCTGGCCATGCCCGCCAGGCAGTGAACAAAGATCAGCCCGCCCACCGAGCTGGAGATGCCCAGCCAGCCCAGCACCTGGCTCATGGGCAGCAGCACCACCTGGAAGGGCATGA
>CALMMY010000308.1 GCA_937868695.1 uncultured Comamonadaceae bacterium | reverse complement strand
GGCCTGAAATCAGCCCCACCGGAATACCCTCCCGGCCCTTCATCCAACTGATCGAAAACGGGTGGGTGTCCACTGGAGTAAGGTGAACCCACCGTAGAGCGCGTACCCTTGGACAAAGACCCACCAGCAACCGATCCGCGCCCGCGCATGTCAGAGGGTGCAGGTGGAGCTGACGTGACCGCATATTCCGCAGGCTTGACCCCATGCTCATCCAACACCTTGCGCAAATAGCGGTAAAGAGATTCCAGCTCGGTTGCCAGCACCTTGGAGCCGTGCTGCAACCACAAACCTCGGGTTGCCGGTGTTTTGCACACATCCATCAAGGTGTTGTTGAGAGCCTGGATGACCACCTCAGGGCGCAGCGGATTCTGGTCAGTTCTGACCACGCCATAACCCTGAGCCCGACTCAACCGTGCAGACAAGTCCCCCAGAGCCTGCTCAGAGGCGGCCTGAACAGCCTGTTGCACCCGTGCAGTTTCCACCGTGGCCTGGACTTGGTCATCGTCCATCAGCTCCAGTTCATCAAACCGAATCTGGGACAACGATCTGCGGGCGGTGGATGCCTGACCGACAGCCGCACCCTGAATGGCCAGGTCAATGGAGTTTTTCCAGTTGACAACGAAACGGGACTCCAGCCTGTCCTGAAGCGCAACCAGCTCCTTGGATGCCTGCGTGATGCTTGTTTTGGCGCTGTAGCTGAGAGCTTCCCCCTCGCGAACGCGCAACTCTTTGACCAACCCCTGCACCCACCGACGGGCAATGGCCGCCCCCTCAGCCAGGGCAATCTGTATGCACGCCTGCAAAGCCTGCGAATTGGCCTGACTGACAGCGGAAGGAGTGGCGGGGTTGAACATAGACAGGCACCCAGTCAAATCGTACTACCAATTATGTAGTCTTATTTCCTTGCCAAACAGGCAAAAAATGGGAGTTATTGCACACTTTTTGCATCCTGTGCTGTCTCTGCCAGCAGCCGATGCCAGCCATCAGGCCCGAGTTTTCTGAGCAAATCCATGTTGCGCTCATAGATCACATCGGTGTCACCGAAGCCTTCTATGGCCTTTTCCAGACTCTCCTCTCGGATGAGATGAAGTGTGGGAAATGGAGCGCGGTTGGTGAAGTGGCTCATGTCCGCTTCGTCTTCGCCTTCGAACACAAAATCAGGATGGAAAGGTGCAATCTGCACCACGCCCTCCAGTTCATGATCGGCCAGCACATTGTCAGCCACGTCCAGAAAGTCGTTGAACACCAGAAAATCCGGAAACAGCGTGGGGTGGATCAGCAGCGTGGTGTCCACCTCCTCGGCGGGTGTGGATTTCAGCAGCTCCAACTCTCTGTCCAGATCATCCAGAAAGGCATCCAGATGCCGGGCGCGGCTGACCACCAGCCGCACCTGGTTCTTGACGTACACCGACTTGGCGAACGGACACAGGTTCAGGCCAATGACGGCCCGCTCCAGCCAGCGGCGCGTCTGCGCCAGCACTTCGTCATCGGTCATGTGCATCACTTCAAGGCTTTGAAGCGCATGCGCTTGGGCTTGGCACCTTCTTCGCCCAGACGTTTCTTCTTGTCGGCCTCGTACTCCTGGTAGTTGCCGTTGAAGAAAGTCCACTGGCTGTCGCCTTCGGCGGCGAGGATGTGGGTGGCAATGCGGTCCAGGAACCAGCGGTCGTGGCTGATGACCAGCGCGCAACCGGCAAACTCCAGCAACGCATCTTCAAGGGCACGCAGGGTTTCCACGTCCAGGTCGTTGGAGGGTTCGTCAAGCAGCAGCACGTTGCCACCTTCGGCCAGGGTTTTGGCCAGGTGCAGACGGCCACGCTCACCACCCGACAGGGTGCCGACACGCTTTTGCTGGTCACCGCCCGAGAAATTGAAACGGCCACAGTAGGCACGGCTGGGCATCTGGAACTTGCCGACAGTGATCATGTCCAGCCCGCCAGAAATGTCTTCCCACACGGTTTTCTCACCGGCCAGGCCATCGCGGCTCTGATCGACAAAAGCCATCTTCACGGTCTGACCGATTTTCACGGTGCCACTGTCGGGTTGCTCTTTGCCTGACAGCAGTTTGAACAGGGTCGATTTACCTGCGCCGTTGGGGCCGATGATGCCGACGATGGCACCGGCAGGAATGGAAAAGCTGAGGTTGTCGATCAGCAAACGGTCACCGTAGCTCTTGCTCACGCCCGTGAACTCGAACACTTCGGTACCCAGGCGCTCGGCCACGGGAATGAAAATCTCGTTGGTTTCGTTGCGCTTTTGGTAATCCACATCGCTGAGCTCTTCGAAGCGGGCAATGCGGGCCTTGCTCTTGGCCTGGCGACCCTTGGGGTTCTGGCGCACCCACTCCAGCTCCTTCTTCATGGCCTTCATGCGGGCATCTTCGGTTTTCTGCTCCTGCTCCAGACGCGCTTCCTTCTGCTCCAGCCAGCTGGAGTAGTTGCCCTTGTAGGGAATGCCGTG
>CALMMY010000307.1 GCA_937868695.1 uncultured Comamonadaceae bacterium | reverse complement strand
GCAGCACAGCGCCGGACTCCTTTTGGTCGAGTTCCCGGCTGAGTATTTCTGCTGCAGCTTGCTCCCCCCGATTTTTAGACTTTGTATTCGGGTTGATGGACCTCAGAAGCATGTATTCCTCGAAAACTTCTGTCGGTCCGATAGTGAGCTTTTCAGGACTGTTCAACCTCATCCACTCTGCAACCAAAACGGCCCCTGGTTTGCTCAAATCGGCAATCACCTCATTGCGAACCATGTCCGGAACAATGACAGGCAGCCCAGGTAAGAACATCACGTCCAACGCATTGGCAACAGCCAATGTGATGAGAGGCCCTGAATCTGTGACGATGAGCGAAAACTTCATTGTCCCAACCCTTGACTTGCTTTTGCAGCATCGAGGATTTGACGGTAAAAGCCATCCTGCGTCGGCGTTCTTTTTGCAACCACCTTGGGAAGTTGCAGATTCTGTGAACCAAGGGCCACCAGCAAATCGCCGAAACCAATACCGGTTTCTTCAGAAACCTGATTCCACGTGATTAACCCTTTCGAATAGGCCAAGGCCAGAGACGCAAGCCGACCTGCATCAACTGGCTGCGCAAAAGGCGGACTCAGAATGCCCACGGGCTTGCCGTTGCGGGTGATCTCGACCGCACCCTGAGAGCCCAGTGAGGCAAGCAATTCACCCAGATTAGACTTGGCCTCAGACGATGTGATGCTTCGCAGCGAATGGTGCATTTGACTCTCCTGTTCGTACAATAGCTTCACTTTAACCAGATTGGACAACTTGTCCAAGTTGTTTTTTTATGGATGTGCATCCAGATGGAGGCCATACAAGGGGCCGGTGGCTTGGCAGGGCTGATCAGCACGGTGATCGATGCCACCCTGATTCGCTGGCGAGATCGGGCCAAAGGCGCACACTACTTTGTCTGGCTGCAACGAAGCATCCAGATTCAGTTGCAGCCGCACAGCCAACACCTGCGCCAACCTGATCAAGATGTGGCCCGCGCTGTGGACGTTCTCGCGCAACCCGCTGGTGCCGCCGACGAACAACGCGGCCGAGCAAGCGCTTCGGGGTTGGGTGATCAAGCGCAAGTTGTCGTACTTCACTCGCTCGGGGCGGGGCATGCGGTTTTGGGAAACCATCATGTCAACGGTGCAGACCTGTGCGATGCAGGGTCGCTTCACTTTTGAGTATGTGGGCGAGAGCATCCAGTCTTGGCTGGCGGGGCAACCTCCGCCCGGGGAATCCAGAAGGCTCAGGGGCAGGTCAATCTGGTCACCGAGTTGCCATTCTTGCCGTACTCGGCCCAGCGCCACACATCATAGGCTTCGGGCAGATCCCGGAGCAGGCCCAGGAAATCGGCAAAGGAGGCGGCCACGGGCACGATGATCCGGTTGGCGCCCTCACCCCACACATTGAAGGTGTCTCGTACCCAGACCTCCACCTGGCCTTGACCCGACGGGCCCAGGTTCAAGGTGATCGTGAGTTCGCTGACCGTTGAGCCAATGGCCAATCGACCTGGCGGGATGTTGCGCAAGGCAGGCTCCATCTTGAGCTGGCTGCGGCGATGGATTTCCTTGATCTCGTACAGGTACTCCAGGGAATGCACCTTCTCTTTGAAGTCGGCCCCTGGAACCTCAAGTTCAAAGGCGAATGGCCGCAGGCTGCCACCGTTGGCTTTCAGCAGGAAAGCCTTGTAGTCAGGTGGAAATACTGTATTGGTAGCTTGCTCAAGTTCATCCAGGTCGGCAATTGTGATGGATTGGCCAGATTGGAATGGACAGCAGGCGTGATCAAATTCCATGGAGAAAATTTCAGTTTTGTGAAACTGATGAAGTGGAACTTGGATCACTCCCGGAGTCTGGTGTTGGAGATTGGCTATTGATTGGGGTGGGTTTTCTTCTTTTATTCAAATTGTGCCAAGCCTCCCGCATTGGAGCGTAGTGCTTTGTTGTTGAAGATGTGGATGAGTGCCCCATTTCCTCTGCTGTTTTTTCCAGTGGCTTTTCCAGGTGCAGGATGTTTTCACCAGTAAACAATCCAGTTCGCTCATCCAGGTAGTTTCCTCTCTCCTTCACCTGGTAGATCCTGGTAAATAATTTAAAATCATCCTGGTTAAGGATCTCCTTTAATTCCTTCTGACTCCATAGGTAAAATTTACCCTCTACCCCCTGACTTTCTGCGTCTTCTGCAGAAAAGAATCCACCCTCTTCCGAGTTCATGTCCCTGAGCACGTATTCAACTATCTTCTCCACCATTTCCCGGTACACATC
>CALMMY010000306.1 GCA_937868695.1 uncultured Comamonadaceae bacterium | reverse complement strand
GTCCTGGCCAAGCGCGGGGGCGGCTGAGCGCTGGCCGCCTGGCGTGCGCAGCAGCTTGGGCACGATGCCCGGCACCAGCAGCGTGCTGCCATCGGCCTGGGGCAAGGCTTGCAGCATGCCGCGCGCGGCATAGTGCGGGTCGGCGGCAATGTCGGCCACCGTGTAGATTTTTCCGGCTGGCACCTCGGCCTGCGCCAGCGCGGCCAGCGCCGCCTCCACCGTGAGGCTGGCGGCCCAGTGGCCAATCACCTCGTCCAGCTCGGCCACCCGCGCCACGCGCCCGGTGTTGCTGGCCAGCGCCGGGTCGGCCCCCAGGTCGGGGCGGCCGATGCAGGCCATCAGCCGCCGGAAGATGCTGTCGCCATTGCCCGCCACCAGCACATAGCCGCCATCGGCACAGCGGTAAGCATTGGTGGGCGCGATGCCTGGCATGGCACTGCCCGCTGCGCCCCGCACCGCGCCGAACGCGCTGTACTCGGGCAACAGACTCTCCATGCAGTTGAACACCGCCTCGTACAGCGCCACGTCAATCACCTGGCCCTGGCCGCTGCGCTGGCGCTCGTGCAGCGCCAGCAAAATGCCAATGACCCCGTGCAGCGCGGCCAGCGTGTCGCCGATGCTCACACCCACCCGCACCGGCACCCGGCCCGGCTCGCCGGTCAGGTGGCGCAGGCCGCCCATGGCCTCGGCCACCACGCCAAAGCCGGGGCGGTCGCGGTAGGGGCCGGTCTGGCCGTAGCCGCTGATGCGCAGCACCACCAGCCGGGGGTTGGCCGCCAGCAGCGCGTCCGGCCCCAGCCCCCAGGCCTCCAGCGCACCGGGGCGGAAGTTCTCGATCAGCACATCCGCCTCGGCAGCCAGCTGGCGCACGATGGCCTGGGCCTCGGGCGCACGCAAATCCAGCGCCAGCGACCGCTTGTTGCGCGACTGCACCTGCCACCACACCGAGGTGCCGTCTTTCAGCATGCGCCACTGGCGCAACGGGTCACCGCCCGCGCCGGGGGCCGCACCGGGCCTGGCTGGCGGCTCGATCTTGATGACCTCGGCCCCGAAGTCGCCCAGCGTCTTGGCGGCAAACGGCCCGGCAATCAGCTGGCCCATCTCCAGCACCTTGATGCCCGCCAGCGGCGGTGCGGTGTGGGTCGTCATGCTTTTTTGGGCGCGCTGGTTTTGGCGGCCTTGGTGGCTTTTTTCTGGGCCTCACCGGCGGCCAGCAGGTCGTCGAGGTTTTTCACAATCTCGCCTTCGATGCGCTCCTTGAATGCCCCCAGCAGAAAACCCAGTTTGGCATCCAGCTCGAAGCGCTGGCCGCACACCTTGAGCGTGCCATGCACACCGCTGCGGCTGAAGGTGACGAGGTCTTCATCGTCGCCCTCCTCGTAGGTGCATTCCATACCGAACTCGTTTTCGGCCTGCTCGGCCCAGGCAAAGGCAATTTTTCTGGCCTTGGCCAGGGTGAAGTGGTGTTCGCGCAGGATGTGGATGTCGGCCATGGGACGCTTTCAGTGTGCAGGTTGGGCGTGGAACGGGTCAACCGGATTTTGACGCTTTCCCGGAGCATGCAAAAAGCAGCTCACTTTTTTGCTACATATTTTGAACTCCAACCAACTCCACTGGCAGGAGCCAGTCACAGCTCCACCATCTCGAACTTGTCTTTGCCCAGGTTGCAGTCGGGGCACATCCAGTCGGCGGGCACCTGCGCCCAGGGGGTGCCGGGGGCAATGCCGTCTTCGGGGCGGCCATCGGCTTCGTCGTAGATGAATCCGCACACCACGCACATCCAGGTTTTCATGTTGACTCCAGTCTGGGGAAAGGTTGGGTTGAAAAATGGGTTGGAATTTCAGTCGCGGTCAGGCTGCACCAAGGCGCTCCAGCTGATCAGGCCCTGGGGGGCTTGCGTCCATTCCCAACCGATGTAGGCCACCACCGCCAGGGCCAGCAGCACGGCCAGCCAGGTGTGGTTGTGTTTGACCAGATCGGGGCCACGGCCTGGGGTGCGGCCTGTCAGCATGGGGGTGGTGAGGTTGCTGCGCCGCCACAGGCTGATGGCCAGCAAACCGCCCAGGTGGGCCAGCACCAGCCACAGAAAGGCTTCACCGGTGGCTTCGTGCAGCTCGCCCAGGGCATCGCCCAACACGCCGCCCCACACCTCACTGCCCCATTCGTTGAAGGTGGCGTAGCCGGTGAGCGTGACGGGCACCACCGCCAGCATCAGCCCCGCCACGGCCAGCGCCAACAGCAGGTTCTGGCCCTGCCGCCAGTTGACGCTGGCCAGCGTGGGCGCAGTGCGCAGACTGCGCAGCCAGGCGGCACCGCCGCTGAGCTTGCTCCACAGGGCCGACAGGCGCACCTGCCGTGGCCCCACCAGCCCATACACCAGCCTGAAGACCAGCAGCCCGGCCAGGGTGTAGCCCAATGTGACATGCAGCATGCGCAGGCGCTCGCCCTCCGCCGTGAGGTAGGCCCCCACAAAACTGAGTGCAAACAGCCAGTGGAACATGCGGGTGGGCGCGTCGATCACCCGGCGCGATGGCTGGGCAGCCGCCGGGGTGGCACTGGCTGCGCGGGGAGCGGAGCCGTGAACGGTGGGAGCAGAAGTGGTGGTCATGGTGTGGTGTCCTCAGTCGTCCATGAAGGCGGCGCGGAAGCGGGCATCCAGCCCTTTGGGAAAGCGCACGCTGTCGTCGTCGTAGTTACCCTTGTCGGCCTGGGTGTGGCAGGCCATGCAGTTGGCCGCGCTCTTGACGGACGCATGCTTCCAGACCTGGGCATCAATGCGGCGGTGCTTGCGCTCGAACCACGCCGAGCGGGTGATGCGGTCTTCGGGCGGGGCTTCGGCCACACGCTTGTAGGTGCCTGCGTTGGCGTTGAGCCAGATGCCAATCTGGCTGACGGTGGCGGCATCGAGCGAGGCATCGGTGCCGTAGTGTTTGTCGAGGCTGCCCATCATGTGCGTCCACGACTTGGCGGGCAACATGCCGGGCGGGTAGGCCAGGTGGCAGGCGGCGCACTCGGTGGTGTAGGCCTTCAGCTCGCTGCGGGGCAGCAGATTGCGGCTGTCGGCATGGGCGACGGT